>JAOZQV010000369.1:0-3475 GCA_029932035.1 Deltaproteobacteria bacterium
ACCGGTGATGTGGTCAGCATTGTCCCGGGTGGAGGGATTGTAATCGCAACCACAGACGGCAACGTCACCATTTACGGGATAGGCCCTGTCCGCTATTGGGATTCAGAAGATGTGGTTCGGCCGGCCGTGAGTGATACCATCACAGTCACCGGATATACCGTAGATTACAATGGCGAACTGCGGAATATTGCAGTGACCATAACGGTTGGGGATGACACCGTGCAGCTACGTGATCCTGAGACTGGCGCGCCTCTGTGGCGCGGTAGCGGCGGAAACAGCAACTGATTCCATATGGAGATGGATCAATTTTCCCTCGTAAAAAAGAAGGTCCTCCTCCGGGGGGACTTTTTTTTTGGTTGATAAGGTGTATACTATGAATCTTGACAGGGAGAGGGACCGGCAAAGACACTCAACAGGGACCTGATTCGTGGTTGCAGTTTCGGAAATCTCAAAATTTACCATACGGCCGGAGAAAAAGTGTGCATGTTTTTTTAGCACACGAATCGTCCCGATTTGTCTGTTTTTGGCGGTATGTTTCTGCTCCCAGCTCCTTTGGACCCCTTGTGGGACGGCAATGGAGATTTTTGTGGATGGATCAGTCGGATATGACTCCAATCCCGCCCTCGCGGACCAGGCCGAAAGTTCGTGGTTTTCGGCCTATAGCGCCGGGATGGTAAAACAATTTCTTCTGACTGACTCTCTGATATTGGATACGGTCCTGGATGCCGTTTATCAGGATTATTGGCAAGTTGAAGACAACTACCACGGCCAGGGCAGGGCCATCCTATCCTATCCTCTCGCAAACGGGCTGATCTTACCCTCCATCTTAGGCGGTGTGGCTGCGTATCGTGATCACTATGTGGAGGCGGAGGAACGAAACGAGGCTTTGGCAGGTATTGATGTAAGCGTGATCCTGTCAAAGCGCTTAACCTTAGGCCTTGAACATACCTGGAAATGGCAGGACTACCTTAACTGGGCAAAACCCTTCTCAGGTCGGGGTCAGGGCAGGAACCCCCAGGGTGGGACGAAATCGGGTCATAAGAAAGCTTCGGAACCAGAAGTGGAAACTGCATGGATGGGAAGCCCCTCCGATGGGGGACCAAACGGGCATGGAGGTGGGGGCATCCTCAACAAGGAGCAACCGCCCCGGAACAATCTCCTGGTGCATACGGGACTGGGCTTAGATCTGTTTCTGATGCCATCATTGACAGGTTCACTGTTTATGGCATATGCAGATTTGGACTCGTCATTGGACATGGAGTCTTACAGACAGATCCAGGCGGGGATCGCCTTGATCTGGGAACCCTTGGAGAAGTGGCGTATGGAGGCCCAGGCCAGATGGTATCGAACGGAATACAACAAAGTCCCTGAAAGTCTTATCCGTATCAGAACAATAAATCAAACACGTTCAATCGGAATTCAGGTCATCCGTTTCTGGGGTCCTCTGGAGCTTTATGGGCAGGTGCAGTTGCAGGACGGCGAATCCCCCCTGGACTATGAATCTTACACCCAGCAGGTGGCGCAATGCGGACTTTCCTGGTCTTTTTGATGCTAATATTATTGGGCCTCCCGGATTCAAACTCCCTTGCCGGGGATCTTTTCCTGGTGCGTATTGTGTCTGTGGACCAAGAGTCCGGAGAGATATCTGCAGAGGTTATTGATGGACTGGATTTATCGACAAATGGTGCAGGGAATACAAGCCGGCCAAAATCCGGGAATGGTACTGGAGACCATATAAGCAAACCAGAGGGGATCACCGTTTCCATGGCATCAGGTCGTTTACCGGAACAACTGCATCCAGGTTCAGTCGTTAGGGTTTGGGGGGAGTTCACAGGGGAGACCAGGACCTTTGTTGCCAAGAAGCTGTTTCCGGGGAAGACCGCGGGCCGCGGAATAGATCCCACAGGCGTGCGCAGACGCCTGGGAAAAGGCCGTGGATTTGGGGGGAAGGGAGGAGGGCACTACGGTCATGGGAGAAAATAGACGCAGTCAACCTCTATGGGTAAGCAACCTTCTCCTATTTGCGCTTCTTTCTTCCGCGGCCGTTGCCTATTTTTTCTGGCAGATTCATCAGGCCAAACAGGAGTTTTTTGACCATGTCCGTGTGCATGTGCAACAAGTGGCGGAGGTCATTGAATTGAACGCCCGTGGGGCCGTCCTTTCCCAACGGGTGGCGGAAGAGATCCTGGAGACCCTTTTAGGAAATACAGCCCGTTTTGTAAGTTATTTGGACAATATTGAATCCTTTGCGCCCGAAGAGCTGTCAGCCTTTGCCCAGGAGTCAGGGCTTGTTGGAATCCGTATTCTTGGAGATAAGAATAAATATGCGGAAGGTCCCCCCAAGTGGTCCCAAGACAGGACATTTAACTGTACGGCAGCGGCGAGACTGGAACATCGGGCAAAGGAAGGTCTGTATCTCTTTTCATGGCCTCGGAAGGACGCTCCCGGATGTGTGGTGTTGGGGATAGAGGACAAGAAGATTGCATCCTTAGAAGAGCACCTGGGCCTGGACAATGTGATCAAAACCATATCAGAACTTCCCAGAATTCGTTATGTAAAAATCGGGAGCCCTTCAGCCGGAGGGGGGAAACAGGAAGCCCGTCCCGCTGTGGCCATTATGCAAGTTGGCAATTCTCAGGTGGCGGAAACTCGACTCCCCTTCAGTGGCAAGGAGCTTGTCGTGGGAGTGGATACAGGGTATTTGGCCTCGGCAATTCACCGCCTGTGGCGGGACTTTTTTGTGTTCGGCGCTGCCTTCGCGCTTTTAGGGGTCTTTCTATCCTTCATTCTTTATCGGCAACAGACGTCCCATCTTGCACAAGTCAAATCCTTTGAGAGACGGATCTCTAAAGAGCGGGAAGATGCATCCTTAGGCCGGGCTGCAGCGGGGATTGCCCATGAGATTCGGAACCCGTTAAACGCCCTCGGCATGGGTCTTCAGAGGCTTCAATTAGAGGGGGATGAACTGAGAGACGAACACCGGCGCCTTGTGGCCCTCATGATGGACGCGATCCATCGTGCAGACAGCAGTGTTAGTGGTTTGTTGAATTACGCTCGCCCACAGATGCCCAACCAGAAGCCTACGCGTTTAGATCTGCTGGTAAAAAGAACCCTGGCCCTTTACTCGCCTCGCTGCGAAGACCTCCATATAAAGGTAGCTCAGAGCATTGATTTCAAAGAGACCATCTCTGCAGACCCTGAACTCCTGGGCCAGGTAATAGAAAACCTTCTGAGAAACGCCATTGAGGCTCAACCTGATGGCGGGTTCCTCCACTTAGAAATAGGGCGGAAAGGGAGAGAGGTCTACCTCAAAGTCAGAAATGGGGGTTCCACTTTGCCGGCTGAAGAGACGGATCGCATTTTTGAACCCTACTTTACGACTAAGGCTAAAGGGACCGGCCTCGGGTTAACCATATCACAACGGATTATCCAAGCCCACGGGGGGCGTTTAGAGGCCCACACGCCAGAGGCGGGA
>JAOZQV010000369.1:3485-3842 GCA_029932035.1 Deltaproteobacteria bacterium
GGGAATATTAGAAATAGCCGTTTATCTTCCCCTGACCGAAAATTAGGCAGTTAACAATGTATCTTTTGCTTTCAGCTTTGACCTTTGAGCTTTCAGCTAATTAATGAAAGGCTATGGTCGTATGAGAATTCTTATTGTAGATGACGATCCCCTCCAGAGAGAACTCCTTAAAGGGTTTTTGGACAACCAGGGTTATAACACACTAATGGCTTCAGACGGTCTGAAGGCATTGAGGTTATTCGAGCGAGAGCCTGTTCAGTTAGTTCTGCTGGATCAGAAGATGCCCGGACTTGCAGGGGATGAAGTCTTGAAAAAAATGAAGACCATGAATCCCATGGCGCAGGCTATCATGATCAG
>JAOZQV010000370.1 GCA_029932035.1 Deltaproteobacteria bacterium
TGGAAAGACCTATCTCGCAATGGCAATGGCCATATCATCCCTGGTCAAAAAGGAGGTAAACAGGGTTGTTCTGGCAAGACCTGCGGTGGAGGCCGGCGAACACCTGGGCTTCTTGCCTGGCGATCTTTATGAAAAGGTGAATCCCTACCTCCGGCCGTTGTACGACGCCCTTCATGATATGATGCCCTTTGAAAACGCATCTCGCCTGCTTGAGCAGGGGGTGATAGAAGTAGCGCCACTCGCCTTTATGAGGGGGAGGACTCTTAACGATTCATTTGTAATCTTGGACGAGGCCCAGAATGCTACCCCCGAGCAGATGAAGATGTTTTTGACCCGTCTCGGTTTTAGCTCCAAGGCCGTTATTACGGGGGATGTTACCCAGACAGATCTTCCAAAAGGAAAAATCTCCGGCCTTATAGAAGCTAAGGAAATCTTAGAGGAGGTCAAAGGTATCCGGTTTGTCTATTTTTCAAGAGAAGATGTCATAAGGCACCGGTTGGTCCAAAAAATCATTGATGCCTATGAAAAGATTGATAAACTAAAACAAGCCTGAGGCTGTGTCACTCTGTTATGTCAGCAAATAGATTGGATAAGTCGCAATTGAAATCCCTTAATAGAAGAAAAGCATCGGGGAAAAAGGAAAGAAAAGCCTCCTCTGCCGGAAGGAAAAGACGAGACGATCCTATTGTTTGGTTCCGCCCTGAGGCGAAGAGGTGGTATATCCTGCTCAGTCTGAGCATAATCATTCCAATTCTCCTCTTTCCAAGCATCTTGACCCCTCCCAAGGCATATAAATTAGGGGATGTGGCTGATCGTGATATCAAGGCCTCTCGGGAATTTCTTGTAGAAAACAGTGAGCTGACTGAGAAAGACAGGCTGGAAGCTGTCAGAGCTGTTTTATCAGTATATGATTTTGACCCGACGGCAACCGCTGTTGTTTCTAAAATAAAAGAGGCCTTTGAATCTGGGAGAGAGTATCTATCCAAAGCTCTTCAACTTTCCTACTCCTACGATAGTAGCGCTGTAACACCTGAGAAGACTCCCAACGCCCATAAAGAGGCTGAAAATGCCTTCAAGAGCCGTTTTTTTGAAATCCTTGATATCCCATACAACGAAAATCTTATCGATATCTTCATTAGAAATGATTTTTCCCCTGAGGCGGAAGAAGCAGTGATTGGATTGGTCACTGATCTTTTTCACAGCGGGGTTGTCGGCAACAAAATGATGCTGATGAGCCAGAGTGGCAAGGGAATTGTCCTGCATAATATCCACGATGGAAAAGAGGACAAAGCCCTTGATCTTGAACGATTCTACGATTTAAAGACCGGCGAGGAGTTCATAAATGGGCGGGGCAAGGTCCTGACCAGGGCAATAAAGCCCAAAGAACTTGCCAAGGTGTCATTGGAATTAGCTGCTGCCCTGATCAAACCAAATCTTACCTTTAACAAAAGGGAAACGGAGTTAAGAAGAGAGAATGCTCGTAAATCAGTCAAACCCTTTTATTTCAAGGTGAAAAAAGGTGAAATGCTTATCAGGGAGGGTGAAAGGATTACGCCCGAGCATCTTCTCAAGCTTTCTGAGCAATACAAGTTCTTAAAACAGAAAGAGATGTTAGGCAGGGTTCCTGCAATGGCAATTCTTATCGCCTTTCTTCTCTCGTCCATGTACTTTGTTGGTCTGTTCAGCAATCAACCATCCGGGCCCGAGGTAAAAGATCTCCTGTTTAATGCAGTCACCCTTTTGCTTATTTTTCTAATAGTAATCGCCTTTAATTTTGTAGCCTTCGAAATAGCGCGAGGTTTTCACTTTTTTTCCCCTAAGGCCTTGCTATTTGCCGTACCGGTTGCGAGCGGCGCCATGCTTATAGCCATCTTCCATGGAATAGGCGTGGCAGCAAGTTTTTCTCTCATCATTTCGGTTTTGGCCTGCATTGTTATAGACGGTGGGGTGGAATTCTTTGTCTATTTCTTTATCAGCTCTCTCGTGGCGGCATACGGTGTAAGACGATATAGAGAGGGGGGCGCTCTTATAAAGGCCGGACTAAAAGTAAGTGTATGTAACATGATCCTGGCCCTTTCCATAGAAGCCTTATACGGTTCATTTTTTACCTTGGAGGCCTTGATAGCATTTTGTTCAGCCCTAATCGGCGGAGTTCTCGTTGGAATTGTAGCTACGGGAATCCTGCCCCTGATCGAAATGTCTTTTAGCTACACCACGGATATTAAACTCCTTGAATTGGCTAATTTAGATAAGCCTCTCTTGAGGGAACTCATGGTCCAGGCCCCGGGCTCCTATCATCACAGCGTTATTGTGAGCAACATGGTAGAGGCGTCGGCCCGGGCGGTCAATGCCAATCCGCTTCTTGCAAAAGTGGCCGCCTATTATCATGATATTGGAAAGACAAAAAAGCCTCTTTATTTTATCGAGAATCAGAGAGACCGAGAAAATAAGCATGAGAAGTTAGCCCCTTCCATGAGCAGCCTGGTACTCATTTCTCATGTCAAAGACGGCGTTGAGCTGGCAAAGGAACATAAATTGGGAAAGGAAATTATTGACATTATCAGACAGCATCATGGGACATCGCTGATTACGTTTTTTTACGAAAAGTCCAAGAAACAGGGGGGGAAGAAGGGGGGAAAATACCTTCAGGTAAAGGAAGAGGATTTCCGCTATCCTGGACCCAAGCCTCAGACAAAGGAGGCCGGGCTTGTAATGCTTGCAGACGTTGTAGAGGCCGCGTCCAAAACACTCGTCGACCCTACTCCGGCACGGATTCAGGGAATGGTCCAAAAGATAATAAATAAGATTTTTTCTGACGGTCAATTGGATGAATGCGAGTTGACCCTGAAGGACCTTCATGAGATTGCAAAGAGTTTTAATAATACCTTGGGCGGCATTTTTCATCACCGTGTTGAATATCCTGAACCAGTAGCAAAGGTCGCCCCTGCCCATAATCGAGAAGCCGTTGGAGGAGGAAAGGGAGGACCTAATAGAAAGGGAAAAAATGGAGATACAGATCAGCTCTCATCGGGAAATTCCAGGGTTGGAAGAAGGGAAGATAAGGGGGAAGGTAGCGAGAGTCTTAAAAGACTTGGACTGTCATAACAAAGAGCTGAGCATTCTCTTTACCGATGATAGTTGCATGGCCCAACTCAACTTTCGCTATTTGGGGAGGAAAGGGCCCACAAATGTCCTGGCATTCCCAATGGCTGATCTGAATGTGCCGGATAAGCAAATACCCGCGGTTGAATCTGTCATGCTCGGTGATGTGGTTATCTCCATTGATACTGCGCTAAGCGAGGCAGATGAGTTTGGGGAAACAATTGAACATACCATAGACCGATTGCTCATCCATGGGGTCCTCCATCTTATGGGGCATGGCCACGAAGAGTCCGAGGCTGAAGCTTTGCTTATGGAAAAAGAGGAAAAAAGGTTGATGGGGTTAATTGAATCGGAGGTATAAACATATGGCACGTCTATCGGTTAATGTGGACCATGTGGCCACTGTACGACAGGCAAGGGGGATCGATGAGCCCGACCCTGTCTTTGCAGCCGGCCTCGCCGAATTGGCAGGCGCGGAGGGTATAATCTGTCATCTTAGAGAGGACAGGCGGCATATCAATGACAGGGACCTCAGACTGTTACGACAGACTGTAAAAACAAGACTAAATATGGAAATGGCTGCTGTGGATGAGATGGTGGATATCGCCCTTGCCACCAAACCTGATCTGGTTACTCTTGTCCCTGAGAAGAGAGAGGAACTTACGACAGAGGGTGGCCTTGATGTCAGGGCCCGACCGGACCATTATAGAGAAACAGTAGAGCGTTTAAAAGGGGGGGG
>JAOZQV010000049.1 GCA_029932035.1 Deltaproteobacteria bacterium
TGCCATTGCCGCAGGAGGGGGAAGACCGATCCTGATGACCCATGTGGGGAGACCCAAGGACAAAAAAACCGGCAACATAACGTGCAGGGAGGGAGAATCTGTCGAACCGATCGTTAAGTACCTGGAACAGAAGCTTCCTGTCAACATACATATCCAGGAATTCCCCATAGATCCTGACAGGGGGATTACCCATATGGACAAATCCATAGGATCGGCCATTGAAGATCTGAAAGAGGGGAAGATCGGGATGATTTATCTCCCCAATTCACGCTGGTTTCAGGGTGAGCAGCCTAAAGGACCGGAGAGGGAAATCTTAGCAGAGGAACTTTCATCCCTTGCAGATCTTTATGTTAATGATGCATTCGGTTCGTGGCGTGCCCATGCATCAACCTATGATATTGCAGCTAAGCTACCCTCCTTTGCTGGCATTCTGCTCCAGAAGGAGCTGATGAATCTTCACAGGGTGTTTGAGCCCGAAAGACCATTTGTGGCTGTGGTTGCCGGGGCCAAATACGACACAAAAATCGGTCCTCTCAAGGCCCTTCACAAGAGGGTGGATCATCTAATTCTTGGGGGACTGATGTATAACACCTTTCTCTCTGCCAAATATGGGGCGAATATTGCCGGCGTGTCAGATGAAGACAGGGCACTTGCAATGGAGCTTGTTAAATTAGACAGAAAGGAAAGCAAGATTCTGGAAATGCCGTATCTCGTGGAATCGGAGAGCACAGAGGAGAGGATTGAGGGAAAATATCGATCCATCGGAGTCGATAATCTGAAACAGGGGGAGGTTATCAAATACATCCTCGATATAGACCCTGAATCTTTTCAGGACAGAGAGGTTGTGGATGTAATCACTACTGCTAAGACGATTTTTGTGAATGCTGTCATGGGGCTTATGCCCCTCTTTTTTGAGGGCTCCGAGGCCCTGTATCGATTGATTGCCGATAACGGCTCTGCCTCCAAGCTCTATGCAGGTGGAGACACTCTGCAGGAACTCCGAAATCTCTGCCCCGGGATTTACATGGCCGGCCTGGATGACCCCCGAGCCTATTACTTTACCGGCGGAGGAAGCGTCCTTGCGGCCATCGAACAGGGGACCCCCTATCACCTGAAGCCGGTGGAGATGCTGATGGATGAGGACTACACATGAAGATTACACCCATTTTTGACCCTGAAAAAGAGGGCAGGCCCATGCGAGTAGCCGCCTTTATGTCTGGTTCCGGCACAAATATCATGAGGCTTTTGGAACATGAAAAAAGGTTGGAGGCCCGGGAAGGGAGGTCACCCTTTGAAACTATCTTTATATTCAGCGACCGGTCAGACGGTCAATCTGCCGGAGAAAAGATCGCGCTGGAAAACGGCCTTTCCTATTTCAGCTATGACATCAGGGTCTTCCATTCCACAAGATCCATTAAGAGGAGTATAATGACCGCCCAGGGGATGGCCGCCAGGAAAGAATATGACCAGACGGCCAAGAGACTGGTAGAGGCCTTTGAGATCGATGTAATTGCCTTAGGCGGGTATATGAGTTATATTACCCTAAATAGATGCGTAAACGTTCACCCTGCGGATCTTTCCATATCTCTCCCTGACGGCCAGAGAAAATTTGTTGGCGACCACGCGGTTGAAGATGCCATTGCTGCCGGGGAAAATGAGCTGCGGGCATCCACTCTCTATACAGATGAGGGCGTTGACTCAGGGCCTCTATTAATGGTATCAGGCCCTATCCCAATAACGCACCCTGAATCTCTTGAAACGCTAATCAAAAACAAGGAAAGACTTGTAATGGTAGCGGACGAGCATCAGGAGCGCCTGAAAGAGGCAGGGGACTGGAAGATCTTTCCCCGGACCATAGAGATGATAGCGAGGGGCCGGTTCGCCCTTGATGATAAGAACCGGGTATATGTGGACGGCCGTCCCGTGCCAAACGGCTATAAGGAAGAAGAGTGATCCTGGATCTTTGATTTTTTCATAATCATAATCATAATCTTACTCATAATCAAACACCTACCAGGCCAATTGTAAAAGAGAATGATTAAGATTACGATTACGATTATGAGTATGAGCCTTTGAACCCTGTCGAAGATCCCACTGGGCGGAAAACCTTTAAACCCATAAACGCCTAACAAAACAAGGAGATCCTGCCATGTCAGAATTGATCCCCTGGATGGATAAAGAGATACATAAAATGAGAAGAGAGATGGAGTGCCTCTTTAATCGCTGTTGGCCCGACATAGGGGCAGACCTGTTTTTGGAAGATGTGTCAGGGGGTATTTCATTTGAGACGGTCCTGACACAAGACAGGTTTATAATTAGGGCGGCACTCCGGGGGATTGACCCCAAGAGTCTCGATATCTCGGTAACCGACGACAAACTGACCATCAAAGGGCGCAAAAAGGAAGTGTCCGTTGAAGGAAGCGGGTACTATCAAAGGATTGAGAGAAAACTCAGTTCTTTTTCCCGCACCATCCCCCTCCCCTTCCATGCGAGAATAAGAGAAATCAAGGCTACCCTCAATAAGGGAATATTAAAAATCGTGGTGCCGAGATGGAAGCCCCAAAAGGTACGCTATATAGAGATTGAGACGATTTAACGAGAAACAAGGAGATCAATAATGCCCAAGAAAAGTTCTTATCCGGAAGTTCCTCTTGAAAATCTCAGATGGAGATTAGACCCTGCCACTCTCCCTTTTAAAACCACAGATGATCTCAACCCATTGAAAGAGATCATTGGACAGAAAAGAGCAGTTGAAGCATTTAAATTCGGGATGGGCATGGACAGGCAGGGATACAACGTTTTTGTCACCGGGATGGCAGGAACCGGCAGGATGTCCACGGTCAAAAAACTTCTCCAGGAAATATCAAAGAAAGACAGGGTCCCTGACGATCTCTGCTATGTAAACAACTTTAAGAACCCCGAGGCACCCATCCTTCTCCGCCTCAAGGGAGGGACCGGGCTTTCCTTCAAAAAGGCTGTAAACAGCTTTGTGGCAGCATTGAAAAAGCAGATCCCGCAGCTCTTCGAAAGCCAGGAATACGTGAGCATGAAAAAAGAGATTATGGAAGCCTATGAGCAAAAGGGGAAAGGCTTTTTTAAGAATCTCGACGAGAAGGTAAAGGAGGAAGGGTTTGCCCTTGTGGATGTTCAGGTGGGACAGATCAAGAGACCGGAGGTAATGCCTTTGGTTGACGGAAAGCCCACGCAGATCGATCAGATTGAGGCAATGGTTGAAAAGGGGAGATTTCCCAAAGATGAGTTTGAGGAAATGAGGGAGAAATATGACAGTTTGCGGGGGCAGGTTGAACAGATCTTCCTTGAACTCAGAGACCTTCAGAAAGAGATCCAGGAAAAGGTTGAGGAGATGGACCGGGTCATGTTCATGAAAAATGCATCAGACCTGGCAGCCCCCATCTTCAAAAAATACAAAGCCAGGGCGATAAAAAAATATTTGGAAATCATGTTAGAAGAGATGGGCAATAATCTCCAGATTTTCATGCCCCAACCACAGGCTCAGATACCGGGGATGCCTGTTATGACGGCTGAAGTGGATCAGTTTCAGCCCTACAAGGTTAATCTCTTAGTAGATAACAGCGAGCAGAAAGGACCGCCGGTCATCATAGAGAGCTACCCTACCTATAGAAATGTCTTTGGGAGCATCGAGAAAATCGTTGACAGGTCAGGAGTATGGCGAACCGATTTCAGCAAGATCAAGGCAGGCTCTCTCATCAAGGCCATGGGTGGTTATCTCGTGATCAACCTCTTGGACGCCGTTTTAGAGCCTGGCGTCTGGCAGGCGCTTAAGAGAGCGCTGAGAAGCGAAAAACTTGAGATTCAGACCTACGATCCCTTCTACCTGTTCACCACCAGCGGCCTGAAACCGGAACCGATCGATATTGATCTCAAAGTTGTGGTTATCTCCGATCCCTATCTTTACCATCTTCTCCTGAGCGTTGACCAAGACGTTAGGAAAATATTCAAGGTCAGGGCTGATTTTGATACTGCAATGGATAAGGATGGAGATTCTATCCAGCAGATCTCGAGCTTCATCAAGATGAAAACCGAGGAAGAGGGTCTCAAGTCTTTTGACAGGACTGGAGTAGCGGCCCTGGTGGAACAGGCAGTCCGCATGTCCGGCAGGCAGGAAAAGATCTCCACCAGTTTTCCGGAAATTACCGATTATATACGGGAGGGCGATTTTTTTGCGGGACAGGATAACAAAACGCTGGTGGATGAGGCCCATGTGGAAAAGGCCATAGAAGCCAGGATATTCCGATCGAGCATGGTGGAGGACCATATCCAGGAGATGATCGACCGGGGAACCCTGATGATCGATGTGGAGGGAGAAGTGGTGGGCCAGGTCAACGGGCTGGCCGTCTACTCAATGGGAGACTATATGTTTGGCAGACCTTCCCGCATTACCTGTTCCACCTCCATGGGCCGGGCAGGGATAATCAATATTGAGCGGGAAGCGGATATGTCAGGCAACACCCACAACAAGGGCGTGCTGATCTTAGGCGGCTACCTGCGAAAAAGATATGCCCAGGACAAACCACTGACCATGAGCGCCAGCATTGCCTTTGAGCAGTCCTACGGAGGTGTGGACGGTGACAGCGCCTCTTCCACGGAGATCTATGCACTCCTTTCAAGTTTAACCGAAATTCCTGTCAAGCAGTATATAGCTGTTACAGGTTCGGTCAACCAGAACGGAGAGGTCCAGGCCATAGGGGGCGTCAATGAAAAGGTTGAGGGCTTCTTTGATTGCTGCAGCAAGATGGGAGCTGCAAACAGCCAGGGCGTTATGATCCCCCAAAGCAATGTGAAAGACCTGATGCTACGAAAGGACGTGGTCGAGGCTGTAAAAAAGGGCCGGTTCCATGTATATCCCGTCAAGACCATTGATGAGGGGATTGAGATCCTGACCGGGAAGAAGGCAGGCGCAAGAAATGCGAAAGGCGCATATCCCAAGGGGAGTATCAACTATCTCGTCGACCAGAAGCTGAAGGAGTTGGCCGAAGGACTGAAGAATTTCGGAAATAACGAGAAAGAGGAGAAAAAAACGAAAGGGACTAAGGCCAAGAAAAAGAAGAGCCAATGATCCTGAAACAGACATCCCTTTCAAATCCCATTGAGGAAAAGATTGCCTGGGCACAGCACTGTTATCAGGAGTTTGGAGACGATCTCCTTAAAGAAAAGAGGCTCGTTGATCTGTTAGCGGATCTCAAGGCCGCCGTTGATGCCTCCCGCAGGGAGATGGCTCTGACAGGGATCGTTGAGATATGCAGACGATGTGACCAGGAGGAAGGTGGCTCCTGCTGCGGGGCCGGGCTTGAAAACAGGTACGACGGCTGGCTACTCCTTATCAATCTTCTCCTCGGAGTTAAACTCCCCAAAACAAGACAGCAGACCAACAGTTGTTTCCTTTTAGGAAAAAACGGATGCCTACTTATGGCCCGCCATGTAATCTGCATCAATTATCTCTGCAAGAAAATAACTGATATAATCGACCCCCACACAATAATGGACCTGAGGGAAAAGGAGAGTGAAGAGGCGAACACCCTTTTTGTGCTCCACGAAAACATTAAGACGGTTTTGAGGAAATGAACCAACACCTGAAGAAAAGTCTCTCAAAGGTTGCCGAGTTCTATGACCGGAGAAAAGTGGGCGCTGTGGGCCCTCTCGGATTCAGAAGATCTACCGATCTGATGACATTACTTGCCTGTGCAGATCGTCTAATTGGTGAAGAAATAATAAAACCTGATGAAACCGCCTTTCTGGACTTAGGGTGTGCTGATGGAAGAGTAAATCTCTTTTTCAGTTATCTTGTCAGGCTCTCGATAGGCATAGAGCTTGATGAATGGACACTTGAAGAGTATGATCCTTTGCGAAGCGAACTTGAAAACACTCTCGAAAAAGAAGGTCTTTTATCACCACCCTCAAACATCTTTTTGTTCCACGGAGATTCCACTGACAAAGCCCTTCATGACTCGATTACGCACAAGGCGGGCATAGGCATTGAGTCCTTTGATCTCTTTTACACCTATCTTATAATGCATGAGGAGTTCGCTGAGATGTTGGCAGAAAGGGCCAGGAGGGGCTCCATATTCATGGTATACGGTCTAAACAAGATCCTGCCGAAATATCCCGGGTTTCGGCTGTTAGAGAATCTAAGCCCAATGGAAGGGATTTTAGCGCTTTATCTGAAGGAGGCCTGAACTATGAATTATGAAACCATAGAGTACGAAATAGTAGAAGATGGCATCGGGGTCCTATCCCTCAATCGCCCCCGCAGGTACAACTCCGTCAATGAAGAAATGGCGGAAGAGTTAGAGTCATTCTGGAGAGATCGGCTCTACGATCTTGATACGCACGTCATTATCCTGAGGGGAAAGGGAAAGAAGAATTTCTGTGCCGGGCTGGATATGAAAGCAGTCATGAAGATGATGCCTGAAATGGATACGGATATGTTTTACAGGTTTCAGGCCCGGTTAGCGCGTCTTAACCTGTCCATGCGTCAGGCCCCCCAGCCTATCATCTGCGCTGTCCATGGCGCGGCCGTGGGTTTGGGTTTCAGCTTTGCCCTTGCATCTGATCTGAGGGTGATCAGCAACGAGTCCCGTTTTTCTGCGGCCTTTATCAACATAGGATTAGGCGGCGCCGATATGGCCTGCAGCTATTTTCTGCCCAGGCTTATTGGTGCGGGAAGGGCAAACGAATTCATGCTCACGGGGAATTTTATATCGGCTGAAGAAGCAATGTCTTTAGGTCTTGTCAGCCGGCTGGTGGAGCGCGATCAACTCATGGAGACAGCCCTCGAACTGGCCCGCACAATGAACAGCAAAAACCCCATGGGTCTCCGTTTGACCAAGGAAGCGATCAATATGAATATCGACGCAGGGGGTTTGGAGCAGGCACTGAATATTGAGGACAGAAACCAAACCCTTCTGGTCCTGCGTGGAAGGCTTGGAGAAAAGGCAAAGGCAGGCAGGTATTTTTAAGACAGGGTCACGTTCCTTCTGGTCCTGGCCAGAGTGGCAATATAGCGGCCTTTTTCGTGCCGTCTGTTGTACCTGAAGATCGTATCCACAAGGCCTTTATGCAGTCTATTGAAGGTCTTTGCGTAAAACTTGCTTAACCATCTGTAATATTTTTCCATGCTCTTCATATTCTGCCCAAACACGATCCCTATCAACTCATCAATAAGCTCATCGACTTTATCATCAAAGAAATGCTCTAAATCAGGAGGGGGACCACCCAGGGTTGGTCTGTATTGCTGAACAAACACATAGGCTCCAGGAAGGGACTTTAAGAATAGAAAACGCTCAAGGTCTTCGGCCAGGGTGGTATTATAACCATACATACAGATGAATTCGCAATTGTCCCCTGGCGTAAAGCCCATGAGCCGATACTTCCTGAGGACCTGATTTAAATAACGGGTATCATTAAGACTAAAATGATAAACCGTCCGGGTGAATCTGGTGTTTGAGCATCGGATACGCCGCAAGAGGCCCGCGATTTCTTTATCCAACAGGCGGATATCAAGGGTCTGAGTAAAATTGACCTGAAGATCTCTCCGGGCCATATCTTCCAAGAAGTCTCCCGCATTGGGATGAGCAAGGATATTGTCATCCAACAGGATCAGTTTCCGGCGATTACCCTGTAAAAGGTCGTCAAGAGAACTCACCTGGCGGATCTTTCCTTCTTTTTCCGGAACTATGCAGAAAGGGCAGTCAAAGGGACATCCACGAGTAATAAAACCGATGGCAACGTCGTCCAATTCCGGATAAAGGGTATAATCGGGCGGCATTTTCTCAATCTTGAGTGGAAGCCTGCGCCGGACATCTACGCCTGAACCGCCAAGGATTATGGATTTTCCAAAATAGTTTCTCAGATGTCTAACACGATTCGTATTAGCAGTGTATGAAAATACGCAACTGGCATAGATAGCTTCCGGCGCTCTAATCCCATCCCTGCGGCCTAAAAAAACCCGGCTGCCTCTGCGATCCAGGATGACCATCTTCCCCTGTTCCTTGTAATGCCTGCTCAGTTTCATAAGAGCAAGGTTGGGGAGGCGACCATCGAGATGGAGAAGAAGGACTGCTCCCTTCGGGATACGGGTTCTGATATGCTTTTCTTCAGGAATAAGCGCGGCAGCAGGCAAACTCAGGCGTTTCCTCTTTACCTTATGAGGAAACCATGCATGAGCCTTCAACGAGAGGGTAGATATATATTGCATGGAAGGGAGTAAAAGATCCATGAGGATGATCCATCTCGGAAAGATTCTTTGTGTACAAAAAAAATCAGGACGGTCTAACAGCGTTACGCCGGGCTGGTCGAGAGGTGTCCCGCATGCAGGAAAGGCGTCGATTATATGACGGACAGCATCAAGTGCAGGCAGGGCCGCACGTTTCTGCCAGGAGCGCAGCTGAGACCACTCCAGTTCAAAATCACATCCCTTCTCCACCCAGCGCCCGGTATCGATTTCCAAGTATTCCTCTAAGAGATGGCACAGCCTCCATATACTTTGTTGAGCAGGGAACCTGGATTTGAGTATTGCCCTATAATGAAGACGCGTCAAAAAGGCGACCGGATCAGTGACGAGCGAGTCTTTACTGAAAAGGGAATGAAACCGCCTTACACGATGGAAGGGGTCTTCAAAATCAAAATCATCCTTGTTTTGATGGGGGCAAAGGTGAGGGCCATAAGCGAGGAAAAAGTACCTTGAATTGCCATTACCGAGGGAGAGTTTGCTTATGGGAAGCTTCTCTGGAAGCAGACGATAGGCATTCCGTTGAACAGTTTCGACCATACCTGTATCGTTTATCTCCATACCACTGCCGAAGACAGGCGACATATATTCACCTTTATCGCATGACGCATGCCGGGCTAACATGAGCTCAAGTCGAAGCGGCGGACCACCCCGTCTTTGAAATTCGTGCAACTTGCAGGGAAGTTGGGGAATAAAAGAGGCGCCCCCGCAAGCTAATGCCATTAGCTGCAACAACTCACGCTGGTCCCGGCCTGAAGAGAGCAGAGCCCACTTTCTAAGCCAGCGGCCATGTTTTTCAACACTGAAACTACCCGCCCCGTTCTTCTTAGCGTTTTCAAAATATAGACCGAGGAGATACATGGCAGGACCTAAATCTCCCGCTGAAAAGAAGGTGAAATCTCAAAAAAGTTCAATCTCCCTTTGAATGGAATGGGATGCGTGTAAAGCATCTGATTCTTGAAAACAAAACCGTAAAGCCCTTTCCGGTACTGATCAGACCTGTTCATGTGCTCGTCCATATCTTTCCGCCACCTGTCTCTGGTTTCATACTGCACAACACCAGTCATAATAACTTCTCCGAGGATAGCACCCTTGGACAGGAGGCTTTCCGCCATTCCAAGAGCCTCAGCCATCTCCCTGTCAACCTTTTTCCCGGCATGTATCAATATCGTCTGAGGCAGTTTAATTCTTCTTGGCCTCCACGATCTGATTTCGATCGTTTTTCTACCGGTAACAACGAGAAAAGCCCACGGCTGACGAATAGATAGCGCTTTCATTCAATTCCTTACGTCTGTTAATGGCGCTCACAGAGCTCACGGAGTACACAGAGAAAAACAATCAGACATTGCATAGTATCTTGCGAAAGTTCCGCTTCAAGGGGTAAAGGAAAAGAGCTTTGGTAGTGCTCCTTGCCTTTTGCTCTCTTCCTATTCCATAACCTTTGGTAGTCCCCACCTCGATCCAGTTTGCTGCACGGTAGCAGGTGCCTTTGAAGTTGGGTAATTGCACAAAAGTCTCAAGCAAAACAGGTCTGTAATTATACCGCGCTTCCCAATCTATAGGCAACTGTTTTGATATGCCTGCAAGAATACGCGAAGCAAGGTTTGGTGATTTAATCCAGGGAAGAATAAGGAACCTCGCATTACTGACCACAAGATTCAGGTTTTTCCAGCGCTGCTCCTCGGTCCAGCCGATGAATTTATCCCTACTCGCCACACGCCATGAACAGGCCGCGAAACCGAGCGCCGCAAGGAGATATTCCCCTCGGTATCCATTCCGATTACACTTTTTCACCGCAGCCGCATTCCCCTGCCCTGCCCTTTTCTTCAGGGGCATGTTTTCATTACCCCCTCTCATCCCTTCTCCTGCTTTGGGGCGTTTCCCGCCATAAACCAGATATTTCATCTGCGCACCCCATAAGGTGTGACCCGGGATATAGTGATAACGCTCAAGCATTCCGTTCCAGAGGTCCAGATCCTGCCTTCTTGTTACAGGGATAAATTGAATCAGTTCCAAATCATGGCCATTAAGAAAGATGGTTTCTTCTGGCTCAGGTGCGTTCAGGATACGCACATCTTGCTTCCTATTGGCCTTATTCTTTTTAACCTTTTTGGGGACCGGGGGCAGGGATACGATGTTATCCATGTCCATCCGTTTGAGGGCAATTGATGTTCCTGTTTTCTTGAATTCCCCGTTCGACTGATACAGACCAAATAGTCGGCACATCTCATCTACAATCTCAATTCGGGGACACTCAGGCTTGGATTTGATCAAATCTCGGATCTTCTTTATTTCACGAGCGGAAAAGCTGCGACCGATATAGTGCACCCTAACGTTATCCCATTGTTTAGACCGTGGCGGGGGTGGGTGTTCAAGAAGGTCAAGCGCCCGCTCAACAGCGGCTTCACGGGGAGTAGGCTTCCTATCCGGATTGTCAAAGAACCTCATCCCTTCTTCGGAAAAGCGTTTCAGACTTTTTATTATGGACTCGGGGATAACACGGACGTCTAGAACCAGCCTTTTGATACTTTTGCCTTCAAGATCTCCCAATATGATTTTGGCCCGTTTTATCCTCCAGATGCCGGCAGTAGTGCTTGAGGCAATCTTCCTGAGTTCCTCTTTCTGCTTTTCTGAACAGGTAACTTGCTGAATAGTCTCATGCATTTTTACAATGGTTCCAAAAAAGGTCTTTTTTAGCCTAAAGTGGTCGGCGCCAAGTTCAAGGTTCATACACTCATGACAGCATCCCGATCAGATGGCTTGCCTGTCCCTTGGTCAGCCCCTCCGGCACATCAAGCTTTTTGCTCCGGAGGACGCTTGTCTGCTTTTGTGTAGCGGGCTGACGTCGCCAGCGCGTATTTCTCATGACCAATCCAACAGACCCGGGCAGATTTTGCCTGACATGTTTTTCAGCACCCATAACGGCCGCCTTGAGGTCTCTCCTGCGCAATAGTGTGGTTTCCCGCCCCCGATCGCTCAGCACAGCCTCGCATTCTCCCAAAATCGTCGGCGCAATCAGGATTGCCCTGCCTTCTGCCAGGCTTAGCCGATAAATCCCCTTTCCGGTGCCCACCCAGGCAAACTGGGAGAACCCGGACAGCTCTGAAGGGGTCTTTAGATCAAGCAGATTGATCCGTTTGCACCGATAACGCAGGTCTGAGAGAGATTTCGCCTCACTGACCGGAACCCAGGGCCGGTGGCTTTCTGCCCAGCCTAAGGCCCTCTGCACTTCGTCCGCAGTATGACCCTCAAGGTCGAACTCTCCAGAAAGACCGAAAAGACCCGGAAGTGTAGTGAGGCTGTGTTCACGGGTCGCATCCACTATGTCAATGACGGTTACGTTCTCCTTACCAGGATGGAGCCTGGTCCCCCTGCCGATCATCTGTGTGTAGAGGAGTGCGGACTTGGTCGGACGCGCCAGGATAATCCCCTCAACAGAGGGCTCGTCATAGCCCTCGGTAAGTACCATACAGTTTGCAAGGACTCGAATCCCGCCCCTGCGAAAGTCGGTCAGGATTTTAGTCCGCTCTGAATGATCCATATCACCAGTTACAGCGCCCGCGGGAATACCTCCAGCATTAAACGCCTTGGCAAGGGAGTGTGCATGGGCCACATCCACACAAAAACAGAGGGTCTGTTTCTCTTTGAGACGAGAGCTGAATACATCGACCACAAGGCGGTTGCGCTGCTCGACATTTACGGCCTGGGACAGGTGGGAAACTACAAAATCACCCATACGGCTCTTGACCCGGGATAGATCAACATCGGTCTCCACCCGAAATCCCGCCACCGGTGCAAGATACCCAGCGCCGATCATTTCAGGAAGTGTACGTGAAAAAACGATCTCCTCGAAGACCGCATCGAGCCCTTCTCCATCACCACGCTTTGGGGTCGCAGTGAAACCCACAACCAACTTGGGAGTATCCGGTTCAAAGGCTCCAAAATACTTGAGTATTCTTCGGTAGCTCTTTGCAGTGGTGTGGTGCGCCTCATCCACCACAATCAAGAAAAAGCGATCCGGATCAAGACGAAGAAGACGGCTCGAATCCTTTCGACCTAAAGTGGGTACACTCGCCACCACCACATGACTGTCAGGATCGGCAACCCGCCCTGCCTGTTCAATCTCAACACGCAGATCAGGATTTGCCCGCCTCAGCTTATCGCAAGCCTGATCGAGCAGCTCAGCACGGTGGGCGAGCACTAACATCTGTTTCTTCATCCGAAAATAATTGGGGAATTCGGCAAAGATAACGGTCTTTCCAGACCCAGTGGGAAGGCACGTGAGCTGTCGTCGCACCCCGGCTAAGTACCGGTCTCTGATGGCCGTCAGGCATTCACGCTGGTAATCGCGAAGGCTGAAAGCCCTCTTGGAAGAGTCATTTGGTTCCAACTTTGAGCTGATCCCCTGTTTGCATCAATCTGTTTTCGAAAAACAGTGCTACTTTGAAAGATATCATACCTTTCCCTTCTAATCCAGTGGACTTTTGACCGCTTTTCCTCCTTTATTGAGTACATGTGTGTAAATCATGGTAGTTGAAACATCCTTATGGCCCAGAAGTTCCTGAACTGTGCGAATGTCATAGCCGTCTTCCAATAGATGCGTAGCAAATGAGTGGCGGAATGTATGGCAACTACCATGCTTGGCAATTCCGGCTGCCCGCATTGCGGTTTTGACAGCACGCTGCAACGCTGATTCATGCAAATGATGTCTCAATATTTTTCCAGACCTCGGGTCCTTGCAGCGCGTTGACGCAGGGAATGCATACTGCCATGCCCATTCACGATCGGCATTGGGA
Organism: Deltaproteobacteria bacterium; assembly: GCA_029932035.1. Taxonomy (GTDB): domain Bacteria; phylum Desulfobacterota; class DSM-4660; order Desulfatiglandales; family Desulfatiglandaceae; genus Desulfacyla. The sequence goes on from JAOZQV010000049.1 coordinate 13,066, forward strand.
TATTTCCTTGCTAAGGCAAAAGGGAGGTGAACCCTGCCAAAACCTGCTTTTAGGTCTCCGTCGTGGATTGCTTTGACTTTTTCGAGGTGTTTTATGAACGAGTTCTTCAAGGATGTTGGTAACATGGTTACACGATCCTTCTGCCCTTTGCCATCTCTTACAACAATCTGACTATATTCAAAATCGATATCCTTCACTCGAAGACGAAGACACTCCATCAATCTCAAGCCGGAGCCGTATAGCAGGCTCACCATAAGCCATTTCGCGCCCTCTATCCGCACAAGAATCGCCTTGGCCTCATCCCTCGTGAAAACTACCGGCAATCTTGAGGGTCTTTTCGCACGCTCCACATTATCCACCCATCCGACCTCCTTCTTAAGCACATGTCGGTAAAGGAATAGAATTGCGCTCAGTGCCTGATTCTGTGTGGACGCGGCAACATTCCTTTTGACGGCTAAAAACGTTAAAAATTCACCTATATAGGTTTCATCCATCTCATTCGGATGTCGCTTCTTATGAAAAAGGATAAACCTCTTGATCCAATCCACATAGGCTTGCTCGGTTCGATAACTGAGATGCCTTACCCGTACAGCCGCCCGTACTTGATCCAGAAGTTTTGGCTTGACCATTTTATCCTCCTTATGCTAAGATGATAAAAAATGAACTAAAATTTCCAATTATAGAAGATTGATATCGGGATGCTCTTTAAGCAAAACTCCGATAGCACCATCAAGAGCGCCGCCACCAGATACGCTCTCTTTACAGTTATTCTTACAGTCCCATTTTCATAATGTCAAGTTTTTTATACAGCATTAATGCAGCTTAATCCGATTATGTGAGCAGTTAGGCCACAAAACCGCAGCCTAAAGCCATTTCGCATGTCATAATGCAGTATTACAAATGCCGCGATTAGGCGGTCTACATCAAAGTTCGGCTGAAGTGATGGAGTTATATTTGCATGGATCACACTTACATTATTCAATCCAGAGACCTAACACGCTATGCTGACACTCGTGATAGCCAGGGAGTGATTCCTGAGCTTGTTTACCACCTTGTCCGACAATCTGTTCCCCATGCTACGGCCTGCCGCATACCTTACCGTGATGCGGTGAATCAACCGGGCTTA
>JAOZQV010000371.1 GCA_029932035.1 Deltaproteobacteria bacterium
TCTTTACTCCTCCGCCTTCGCCTTGGTCCTCATAGTGTAGCTTCACTGTACCGTTTTCTCCAGCACCTATGGTGGCCACCTTTCCCTTGATAAACTCAATTCCCATGGCCATGGAATTCTGATAAAACTGCTCATAGCCCTTTCCAAAGGTACGTATGTCCATATAATAGATAGTGATATCGGCCAGAGGGACAGCGCCCGAGAGAAGCATGGCCTGCTTGATGGCATACATGCAGCAGACGCGTGAACAGTAGGGTATCCCCATGCTCTTGTCTCGAGACCCGGCGCACTGAATAAACGCAATAGAGTCCGGCTCCATACCATCGGATGGTCTGAGCACCCGCATATAAGGCCCGTGGGGGGCCAGGAGTCTTTCCATCTGAAGCGCAGTGATCACGTTGGGAATTTTTCCCTCCCCGTACTGCTGTTTATTTTCAACAGGAGTCAAATCGAATCCGGTGGAAAGAACGGCTGTCTTGGCCTCAATGGTAAAATCTTCCGGCTCCTGAAAATAGTTCACCGCATCTGTTGGACATGCCTTGGCGCATTTCCCGCACAGGGTGCAATTCTCCACGTCCATAAGAGCAATTTGTGGAATGGCGTTGGAAAAGGGCACATAGATGGCCTTCCGTGCCGCGAGTCCTCCCTGCTCTTCGTCGTCTACATAAACGGGACAGGCGTACTCGCACTGCCTGCATCCAATACACTTGACTTCGTCCACAAATCGCGGCTTTTGCGTTACAACGGCGGTCACTGATCCACCAACACTATCCAGAGATTTCAGCTCACAATAGGTAAAGATGGTGATATTCGGGTGGTGCGCGGCCGCTGCCATCTTGGGTGTTGTGATGCAGCTTGCGCAATCAAGTGTTGGAAACACCTTGGAGAGACGGATCATCTTGCCCCCAATGGTAGCGTCTTTATCCACGATGGCCACCTTGAAGTCCTGATCAGCCAGATCCAAGGCCGTCTGCAACCCTGCGATGCCACCGCCTACAACCAGAGTGTCGAATTTTATTGTTTTTGTGGACATATATCTTTCCTTTCGCTCACCTTTTACACCGTACTCCTCCAAAATCAAATCCAGTTTCGCCAGCTTACGATCAGAGATGAATTAACTTCTCCATCTCTTAATCATAATCCTAATCCTAATCTTACTCAAAACGATTAAGATTATGAGTAGGATTAAGATTTATGAATCCAAAAACAATTTTCAAATGTGGGAGTTGTTTTGTCCTCTTTGCTTAGGTCTTTGTCCCAGCCCCGGCCCTGCATGCCAGGGCCGGTATAGGGTCTACGCAGCCTTCTCAGAGCCAGGGGGGCCTAATTCTTCCAGGAGCTGGTTCATCTGGTTTACTTCCTTGACAAAGGCCCTGGTACATACCGTGCACACCCCTGTCAGGCGAATCCTCCTGGTATCTAAGCCCGCCTCCTTCATCATGGGATATAGCTTGTCTATCCTGGCAGCAAGGGCCGGATAGGCGCCTTCGTATGCGCATTCCACGCCGCATGACATGATAATGATGCCGTATATTCCCTTATTAAAACAGTCCAAGTAGAACTTTTCGGGAAACATGACAGGCGCCCTCACTCTCATGATGTAGGTGTTTTCAGGATAGCTCATATGGGCCTGACCTGTTGCATTGGCCCCGGGATATGCGCAGTCTTCTGTGGCCAGGATCAGAATCTTGGCCTTGTTTTCTTGGGCTGACATGGTGGTCCCCATCTATTTTTGACGTTTGACGAAAAGTCTGTCTGCACCGTCCACACTCAGAAATCCAAGATAGTCATGACCTACCTTCTTGGCCCAGCGCGGAATATCGTTTCTCGATCCGGGATCATTGGACAATATCTCTAATATCTGACCTACCTGAACGTTTCCCATCCCCTTTTTGGCCTCTAACAAAGGACCCGGGCATGAAACCCCACGTGCATCCACGACATTTGCCGCTTCTATAGTGCTAAGATCTACTTCTCCCATGATAAACCTCCATCTCATTTTTCCTGGTTAATGTATGGCGCCAGATTCAATATAGCACCTTCCCTTATTTTGCTTATCCCCGTTCCACCAGAACGTGATAACATTCCTTTTCCTTATCCACGCCGATCACCCGGTCCTTGCTTTTCTCAAGAATATGAGGAAAATTTTTCTGGATCTGAGGATCTGTGCTGATTACCTCCAGGACCTGGCCCGCACTCATGTGCTTGAGCCAGCTTTTTGCCTTGAGAATGCACCAGGGGCAACTCCACCCGCGCAAATCAAGAACTCTGTCAACATGTTTTTCATTCGTCACTGCACGTCCTTGTTGAATATCGGAATAGGTTTGTCTTTCATGTTTGCAAATGTAATGCCAATTGGAGGCCATGAATTCTTTTTTTGCTATCTTATTGTTTTTACAAGATAAAAATTGCGGACAGCTTTTGAGTTGACTTTTTGGTGTTAATAGTTAACTCTTAACACGTGTTCATTCGGTTCATCAGTTAACATTGTACTGGAGTAGAGAATGACAATCACCTTTGATGAGGAGTACAGCCAGTACTGGCAGACAGTGGTCCAAACCATGGTAGATGGTCTGATGATAGTAGATCCCGAAGGTATTATCCTTTCGGTGAACAACGCCTTTGAACAGCTTACCGGGTATAAAGAAGAAGAGCTTGTCGGTCAGTCCTGTGAGGTGCTCAAGTGCAGCACCTGTTTTGAGACGCGGGCCCGTGGGGGGGAGAGGCACTGCGAGCTGTTCAAGAATGGCCTGGTCAGGCACAGCAGGTGTGTGTTGCAGAAAAAGGATGGGAGTCCCCTTCATGTGCTGAAAAATGCGGCTGTTTTAAAGGATACGGATGGGGAGGTCGTTGGTGGTGTAGAGACTTTAGCCGATTATACCGATCTGGTGGCCAAAGATCAGGTTATTACATCTTTGCGTCAGGAACTGAGCATAGAGGACACTTTTGAGGGCATCATCGGAAAATCCCTTCCCATGCGGCAGGTTTTCGATCTCATTGGGAGCGCTTCCCAGTCTGATGCCCCTGTGATTATCTACGGCGAGAGCGGCACCGGGAAGGAATTGGTGGCTGCTGCCATTCATCGCCTTGGATCACGGTCCAAGGGTTCTTTCATAAAGGTGAATTGCGCTGCCCTCAATGAGTCACTCCTTGAAAGCGAACTGTTTGGTCATGTTAAAGGGGCGTTTACCGGCGCGGAGCGCACCAGGGTTGGCCGTTTTGAGGCGGCAAATCACGGCGACATCTTTTTGGATGAAATAGGAGATCTGCCACTCTCCACTCAGGTAAAATTATTGCGGGTTTTACAGGAAAAGGAGATAGAAAAGGTGGGGGACCACAGGCCGGTCACCGTCGATGTAAGGATTCTTTCGGCCACAAATAAGGATCTGAAGATGCTTATGGAAGAGGGACAATTTCGTGACGATCTCTTTTATCGTATTGGGGTTATCCCAATCTATCTGCCACCACTCAGGGAGCGGCATGAGGACATTCCCCTGCTCATTGACGCCTTTATCAGCCGAATACTCCTAAAGACCGAGAGACCGATCAAGGGTATGGATAGAGAGGCATTGGACCTGCTCGCCGGCCATGATTGGCCGGGCAACGTCCGGGAATTGATCAATGTCATTGAATATGCCTTTGTGCTCTGCTCCGGTGACGAAATCAAACCCGAGCACCTCCCTGCCAACTTGACCGGGAATCCCCGGTCTCTTTCAGGCAAGCAACCAAACTCACGGTTGCAGATCAGCAGTGACGATAGAGCGCGTCTGTTGGAGTCATTGAAAAGGACCGGAGGGAATAAATCAGAGGCGGCCCGA
>JAOZQV010000372.1 GCA_029932035.1 Deltaproteobacteria bacterium
ATAACATGCCCCACCATGCTGAAATCCCCAGCTTGGTGACAAAGAGTCCGGCAGTATAGGCACCGGTTCCAAAGAATGCTGCGTCACCGAAGGAGACCTGGCCCGTATATCCGGCGATCACGTTCCACCCTGAACCGATTACGACCCACATGAGGACTAAGATCATAAGGTGCTGGTGGTAATGATCACGCACAATAAGCGGAAAAAGGATCAGGATGACAAGGAGGAGACTGGGGGAATATTTTCTCATGGTTTTCCTTTTTTAGACCTTGAGCAGCCGCTTAAAACCACCAGGGATAAAGAGAAGCACCAAAATAAATATCAGGAGACCGATCATGTCATCATAGGCCATCCCGATATAAGTAGCGCCAAAGGCCTCGGCAAGCCCTAATGTCAACCCACCAAAGATAGCGCCTACGGTGGAACCAAGCCCGCCGAGAATGGTAATAACAAACGCCTTTCTCGTAAAGGGCCCCCCGATATCCGGAAAAAGATAGTAGACCGGCATGAGAATGGTCCCTGCAGCAGCCACGAGCGCTGAACCGAGACCGAAAGTGAGGATGGTGATCCGTTTGGAATTTACGCCCATGAGGCGAGCGGCGTCCTTGTCCTGGGCCGTGGCCCGGATGGATCTTCCGAGATCAGTTTTTAAGAGGAACCAGAACATACAGAGTGTGAAGGCTATGGCTATGAAAAAGGCCGTAACCAGGGCGACGCTGAAGGAGATGTCCCCAATAAAAAAGGTGGCGCCGGAGTAGCTTGTCCTGACCGATTTATAGTCGGAGCTGAAGATAAATCGCGCAACCTCCGTCAGTACCATTGCGATTCCAACGGTCATGAGCACTTGATTTTCCGGGAGAATCGAGTCCACTTCCATCAGGGGATTAAGAGTGTATTTCTGAATGAGCATACCGAGAAGAAACAGGGAGGGCATGCTGATAAATATGGTGAGATACGGGTCGATTCCTGCATAGGTGAAGCAGGCAAAGGTGACATACATTCCTACCATCATCAAGGCGCCATGGGCCAAGTTGATAATCCCCATCACGCCCATGATCAGCGACATTCCCATACCGATCAGACCATAAAGCCCGCCTTTGAGAATGCCAGACACCAAGGTTTGCAGAAAGACCTCCATTATAACTCCCTCTTACAACAAGGGCGGGAAGATCCCGCCCTTGTTCAATTTAGCGTTGATTCCACTTGGGAACCGGGTAAACATATTTGCGGGTCGAGACATCTTTTGGCCAGACGGTCTCGAGCTTGCCGTTTATCCACTGAACCAAAAAGGTGGGAAGACTGTTCTGCTGGGTCTTTTTGCCGTAGGAAATGAACTTTACAGGACCGAATGCTGTCATCATATCGGTTGCGGCAAGGGCTTCTCTTACGCCCTCAGGGGTAAGGGTCTTGGCCCTTTTAAGGGCATCCGCTAACACATACATGGCTGCATATGCCTCAGCGCCGTGGTATTCTGTGGGTGTGTTATATTTAGCGACGAATTTATCATAGTATTCTTTGGCCCCTGGGTAAGGAACCGATGGGGTCCAGAGGGTGGCTGAGTAGACATAATCCGCGGCTGCTCCCGCATTTTTCTGGAACTCGGGCAGGGTAAATCCGGCCGCGCCACCCACAAAGAGCTTGGGATTGAAATTCAGCTCTTGGGATTGTCGCATCAGGAGAGAGGCATCCATAATATAAGAGATCATGTAGACAAGGTCCGGTTTTAAGGCCTTCACCTTAATAAGTAGGGGCTTAAAATCAATAGCGCCTGCCTCGTAGCCCTCCTTAATCAATACCTTGAGGCCCATCTTCTTGCATTTCTTAACAAACTTTTTTGACCCGGACTGTCCAAAAAGTGAATTTTCATGAAGAATTGCAACTGTTTTGACATCCTTGGCCACATTTCCCAGAAAGGATCCAAATGCCTTGGGGTATTCGCTGACAGGCGGATTGAGCCTGAATATGTATTTCCAACCCTGTTCCGTGATCCTGTCAGCAGATCCGGTATTCACGAGGAAGGGCATCTTGCGCTGCTGGGCAACAGCGATGGTAGCCCAGGTGACGGAACTTGAGTACCCGCCACCCACAACAATGACCTTGTCCCGGGAAATCAGCTTTTCGATCGCCGAACGGCCCACGTCAGGCTTGCCGGTGGTATCTTCAATGATCAGATCGATCTTCTTGCCATTGACGCCACCGGCCGCATTGATTTCATCCACGGCCATCAAAAATGATTTATTTTCAATCTCGCCAAACTTGGCAAGCTTACCGGTTAAGGGGAGGACTATGCCAACTTTGATCTTATCGGCTAAGGCCGGGCCCACCACTGTAAATCCCAAGAACATTAAAGCTGAAAAGACACATACTACCATTGCCAAACGTTTCATACGATACCTCCTCATGATCTTTCCTGATTAAGGTTGACGATTATGCTTAACACTTCACCTTTAAAAACAATAGATTAGCCCTTATAGACAGAGAGGTAGATGATTGAATTGCGTTTAGATCCGAGACATTATATGATATATTATAAAAAATCAAATCTTTTTTTAGAGATTTCAATAGAAATGGAAGAAACAAAAGAATTGACGAAAAGGTGTCATGACCTGAGTTATAATGCTTTGCCCGAAGAGGTCATTGACCGGGTGAAATACCTTACCCTGGACTACTTGGGGGTTGCTGCACGGGGGTCTTTGAGTGAGTCCAGCGCCCCTATCATGAGCTTTGTTTCCAATAGAGGCATGGTCCAGGAAGGGGCAGTGGTCATAGGCACGGACTTGAAGGCTGATCCCACCTATGCCGCTCTCGCAAACGGGACATTTGCACACTCTATTGAGCTTGACGATGTGGTCAACGAGGCATCTCTTCACCCGGCTGTGGTCATCATGTCCTCTGCTTTGGCATCCTCTCACATTGCCGGAAATGGTGGTAGGACGTTGATTGAGGGGATCGTTGTGGGTTACGAAGCGATGATCCGGTTGGGTTTCGCCCTTGATCCAAAGGCCCATTATGCACAGGGTTTTCACCCGACCGGCACCTGCGGAACCTTTGGGTCAGCGTTAACAGCTGCGAAGATACTTGGATTGGACCAGGAGGCTATGACCAACGCCCTGGGAATCGCAGGCAGTCAGGCCGCTGGATCCATGGAATTCTTGTCGGATGGCTCGTTTACCAAACGTTTACACGCGGGTTGGGCCGCCCACAGCGGTGTTATTGCAGCCCTTCTTGCCCGTGAAGGTTTTACCGGGCCGGGGACGATTATTGAAGGAAGACATGGGTTTTTGAGATCTCATTCACCAAATTCTGATCCCTCGCGTCTTTTTGAGAATTGGGGTGATCCTTTCAAGGTGATGAAGACGAGCATTAAGCCTCATGCCTGCTGCCGTTATAAACAAGGCCCCATAGATGGTATTTTGGAGATAATGCATCAAAACAGCTTAAACCCTTCTGATATTGAAGCGGTTAAATTGGGGATTTTGAAAGCGGGATTTCCCATCGTTGCCCAACCGGAAGAATCCAAATACAACCCCAAGTCGATTGTGGATGCACAATTCAGTATGCCCTTTGGGGCTGCAGTTGCAATATTACATGGTAGGGCAACATTGGAAGAGTACACGCAGAAAAATATGATGTCCCCTGAAATCAAACAAATTATGGAAAGGGTCCATTGCGTGGAGGACCCGGAACTTGAGAGAGATTACCCTAAAAAGTGGCCGGCCTCTGTGAACCTATCAACGAAAGGCGGTCAGCAATATCATACAAAAATTGAATTCCCGAGAGGTGACCCCGAAAA
>JAOZQV010000373.1 GCA_029932035.1 Deltaproteobacteria bacterium
CAACCACTTAACGAGGTCTGTCATAATTGATATCCAGTCCATCCTGTATATCCTGTCAAAAAAAGGAGGATAAAAATGGGACAGAAATTTGATCCCATCACATTAGAAATACTGTGGCGTAGATTGATTTCCATTGTGGACGAAGCAGACAGCACAGTTGCCCGTACCGCTTTCTCAAGTCTGCTCAGGGACGCCCATGATTACACCTGCATGTTTACAGACCGGAAGGGGAGAGAATTAGCGCAGGGGTCTTTTGCCACCCCTGGCCAGTCCGGGGCCATGGCATTAGGGATCAAAAATCTTGTTAAGAAACTCCCTGCAGACAGCTTCGGGCCGGGCGATGTGTATATTACTAATGATCCATGGGCCTTGGCCGGGCACTTAAATGATATCTGTGTTATGAGTCCCATCTTCCACAAAGATAAATTGATCGGTTGGACCGCCTGCGTATTTCATCACTCCGATATCGGGGGCCGGGTATCTTCCGATAACCACGATGTGTTTGAGGATGGTCTCTTTATCCCCTTGGTCAAGCTTGAGGAGGGCGGAGTGCTCAATCAGGCCGTCATCGATATGATCCAATGGAACGTACGTACCCCGGAGGAGGTAACAGGCGACATCCGTTCACAGATCGCGGCCAATCATGTGTGCGCCGAAAAAATTTGTCAGATGCTTGACGAATACGAATTGGAAGGCTTAGACGACCTGGCAGAGGAGATTATCAGTCGTACAGAGAGGAGTATGCGGAATGCCATCGAAAAGGTGCCGGACGGGCTTTATAAGGCTGAAGGGATTGTGGAACAGATGGAGGGCAAGGGTGACATAGTCATAAAAGTAGCGGTTAATGTGGAGGGAAACGGGATAACGGTTGATCTTGCCGGTTCTTCTCCCCAGGTGGATTGGGGGGGCAATGTTGTTTATAATTTCACCTATGCCTACGTATTCATGGGCATGAAGAGCATGTTCGATCCTGATATCCCCAACAACGACGGGTGTGCGGAACCGATCGCCATGACCGCCCCCGAAGGGAGTGTTATTAACTGTAAGTTTCCCGCAGCGGTCGCAGCGAGGATGCAGATTGGACATTTTCTGACCGAAATTATTTACAGGGCCATGGCATCGGCCCTGCCTGATCGTGTCATTGCAGGAAGCGGCGGGACCCCCGCCACAATGAATGTGTTCTATGGCAAGCGGCATGACGCGACCCCCTGGCACGCCGTCATCATCCGGGGGGGCGGCATGGGCGCAAGCGCCCGCAATGACGGCTATTACGATTATATATTCCCTGCCAACGGCGCCAACACCCCTGTGGAAATATTTGAGAGTGATACCCCCCTTATCGTGGAGAAAAGGGAGTTGTTAATGGATTCCGGAGGACCCGGAGAAAAGATGGGGGGCTTGGGGAGGAGAGTTGTTTTCAGGGTGCCTGACGACGAGTATGCACCGATCCCTCCTGTTAATTTAGGGATACAGTCGGGAAGATACCGGTACCCTCCTGAGGGTCTGTTTGGCGGCAAAGATGGCGCCAAAGCGCAGTTTCTGATTAACGACAAGGATGGCAATCCTTATGGATTGACCCGGTTAGGGCCAGGGGATGTGGTTACCATGGATGCTGCCGGGGGAGGGGGCTACGGAGACCCTCTGGAGAGGGACATGGCGCTTGTGGAAAGGGATGTGGCGGATGGATACGTGAGCATCCACATGGCTAAAAAAGAGTATGGTGTCGTGATCAATCCGGAAACCCTGGAAATTGATGCCGATGTAAGCGGGAAGTTGCGCGCTTCTTTGAAGAAGTAGCCGAGGTATCCACAGGTATGTGTCCGTATTCAGCATCGCCCCGATGGTTGTAGTAGTTGGAAGCTGGGCCTTCGATGAGGCTCCGGCCTCCGCTGCTCAGTCCGTGGTGGTCCGAAGAATAGATTTTCCCTCCTTCCACCCTTGAAGAGCTCAAGACCTGATATGAGAGATGCCGTTTCAAGCAGTTTAAGGTAATGGGCCAGGGTTGTGGTATTCCCGGCATCCTGAAGCTGGCCCAACATCTTGTTGTATGAAAGGATCTGTGCAGGGTGGACAGCGGAAAGCATGAACAAATGTCTCAATAATGTAGGCTTGTTAATCGTTTGAAGCTGCAAAACGTCCTTTGCAAGCACAGTTTCGATGAGTGAATCAACAATGTAGCGGGACCAGACCTCCTCGTGGTCAATAAAAGCTGCAGCGCCTGGATAACCGCCGAAGAACAGCCATCGATCCATATCCCACGAGAATGTATGTCCCATTTCACGGAGTCTCCAGTGGGTGCATCTGTAGAGAAAGAACCTGCCAGATTTTCGGCAAGGTCCTTCTGAATGAGAGGAGAGGAAGATCCGAGAATAATAACCTGAATCCCGGCCTTTTCCCTGCACTCCTTATCCCACAGCTCTATTACGACCTCGCTCCATCCCCTGACTTTCTGTACTTCATAGAGGATAAGAAGTACCTCCGAGCCCTCTTTTTCTTTCATCTTTGACTCGTACAGAGCTCTCTCCTATTGTGCCTGAATCCCCTCCGGGCCTTGAGGCAGAGGCGAATCAGCGGATGAATTAACAACAGGCCCTCTCCACTTTTCCGCAACCTGTAAAGCGGCAGTGGTTTTCCCAACCTGCCGCGGTCCGGTTATGATATGGAGCAGCCTTTTCTTCATGCCCATTCCCTTTATGGTATCTGCCACAACAGGTCGTTCATAAGGATATTCATGCATAGAAGCTTCTTGATAACACATTTATATTACATGAAATCTTTCCATATGCTTATAATTACTCAGTGGTTGAGTAATATTACTCAATTGGAAGGTGGTCTGGCAAGGGGCAAGAGTGATTTTGTACCGCCTCTGTTATCATTATATACCCAACTGTATCATCTTCTTTAGCCCCTGTTCCAAAGTTTTTGCACAGCAGCAGAGAAACGGCTATTGACTTCAACTTTGAAAGCCTGTATAGCCTTGTGAAATTTGGCACATGAGTGTGGATTTCAATGGCTTAAGGTTTAGGTACGGAATGCCTTGTCTTAAAAATTGTCGAAGATATAGGTGAACCAAAAGTGCAGTAGTTCAAAAAGAAACAGGGGGCAGGAGGGTTATTGGGCTAATACCTTTAATTCATGTATAACAGATCTATCCATATTACGTTTTAGGAGGAAAAATGTTCTTAAAATCAAAGGGTTTTCAGCTCTGTTTGGCTTTCGCCATCGGCGCTATTGTCCTGTTGTTACCAAGGCCCGAGGGAACCAGATTCCGGATAACCGGTGATGTAGACCAGAAATTCCTTCAGCAGATCAGCCAGAACTTCACCCTGAGCCCGGATAAAGAGGGGAAAGGGTTTATTGCTGAAGCGAAAAATCCGGGCGTCGAGGAGTCTACGGCGGCCTTTCTGAAAGAAACGGCCAGGAGTCTTGACATGCCGGGGATTCAGGTTGACCATATGAACGGCCTTTCCCCCAAGGCCATGAGGTTTTTGGCAGTCCTGGCGGTGCTTGTCTTTCTCTTTATTGTTGAGCCGATCCCCATTGAAATCACGGCCATCTGCATCGGTGTGTTCCTGGTCCTTATGGGTATAACGGACGTGAAAGGGGCCTGGGCACCGTATATGCATCCGGTCGTCATCTTTATCATGTGCTGCCTGATCTTCGCTGTTTCTCTGGATAAGGCGGGGCTGACCAAGAGGCTGGGATATTTCATTGTCAAAAAGGCCGGCAACAGCGTGGTGAAATTTACCTTTATCATCTCCATGGGCCTGGGCATTGCCTCCTCCTTT
>JAOZQV010000374.1 GCA_029932035.1 Deltaproteobacteria bacterium
GAATACCTGCCACATCTCCGCGGAGCCACTTCCCGTTTTCATCGCTGATCAGCGGTCTATCACTGTCTCCGTCCGTTGATACGATGGCGTCAAAATGATATTCATCAGACCATCTCTTAGCCGCTTCTACATCTTCGGGCCGGATTGCCTCAGTGTCGACCGGAATAAAGCTCTCGGAATATCCGAGGGAAGTGACACGCGCGCCCAAGCCGGAAAGAATTGTGATCATATCATCACGGCCAACGGCCGAATGTTGATATACTCCTATTTTTTTGCCATTCAGGCAGTTGCCGGGGAAGAACTCGAGATAACGGTCTATGTACAAACTTGAGGCTTCGCTGCTGGGAATGAGAGGTTTCTCTTCATCTAAAAACATTCCTTTCTCATCAAAGAGACCCTGAGCCAGTGTTACTGCCTGCCGTCTAATCCCAGCCTCATCGTGCTTGAGGATTTCCCCTTCCTTTTTGGTGTATTTGATACCGTTACGGTCTTCAGGTATGTGACTTCCCGTGACCATCACCGTAGGGATGTCTTTTATGAGACCGAAAAGGGCCAATGCCGGAGCTGGTAGTCTTCCGCAGCATTGTGGCTCATAGCCCTTATCCGAAATCGCCTTGGCCGCTGCCGTCATTATGCGCTCTGTGCTTGAGCGCAGGTCTCCGCCAACGGCAATAGCCCCGTTTCCTCTTAGTTCACCTGTCTCTTCTAAGTATTGAATAAAGGCCGCTGTGTAGGCGTAACACACCCTGTCGGTTATGTCATCGGCAAGGCCGCGGGCGCCGCTTGTGCCGAATTTTACCCCGCTTTGAACCATCAGATCGTTAATTTTGACTGTTTCGCCCATTAGTTTTGCCCTCCTCTGCGCCAGGTATATGCGGATATTTAAATGTTCAATTTGCAAAATAGGCCTGATTCCTTTAGAATATACGAAAGATAGCTTTTTAGTCAAGATTTCGAATTGGACTCTAAACAGCGAGGGTAAAGATGGATTTTAAGACAAGGGAAGAATCAGACGGGAAGGTTGTGGTAATTGAGTGTCCCGTTCGTGTAGATTCGGGCGGCGCTCAAGATCTGAGGGAAATAATGACGGAATCTACTGAGCGGGATAAATTTCTTTTAGTCGTGGATATGGATAAGACGGAATTTATGGATTCGAGCGGCCTTGGCGCTCTTGTCTCGCGAATTGCCGTAACCCGTTCGAACAGCGGTGATGTTCGTCTCGCCCGCGTTAAGGATCCAATTCTCAAACTACTTGAGCTTACACATCTCGACAAGATCTTTCAGTCTTTTGAGAGTGTTCAGACTGCTGTTGATAGTTTTGATGTATAGAGGTTAACAGTGAAAATGGAGAGTCACGTGTCTACGAAAGAGAACCCGAAGAGAGACCTGTCTAAGTTTTACTTGCTCGAACCTGATTATGACCGACCGATATTTGAGGTGCCTAAGGATACTCGAGAGAAGATAATGGAAAAGCTTGAGTTCCTCTATGGCAGGGAGGAGGCCGAACGATCGTTTCAGGAAATAGAAAGAATTATGAAGGTCCATTATGCCCATAAGCCTCCTGAGATGATCGAGCAGGAGAGGGATTTAGATCCCTCAGAGCGCTTTTCTGAGAAAGATGTTATTCTAATCACCTATGGCGATTTGATCCGGGGGGATGATCAGCTTCCCTTAGAGGTCCTGGCGGATTTTGCAGACAGATACCTCAAGGGGGGGATAAACACGCTGCATATCCTGCCGTTTTTTCCCTACTCATCGGATCGCGGGTTTTCGATCATCGATTTTGAGGAGGTGGATCCCAGATTAGGCACCTGGGAAAATATAGAGGCGCTTAAGGTGCGCTCCAGGTTGATGTTTGACGGTGTCTTTAATCATATATCCTCTAAGAGCCGATGGTTCCAGGAGTTCTTAGATGCAAATCCGGAGTACCAGGATTTTTTTACTACTTTTTCGACTAAGGGCGCTATTTCAGAAGATCATCTCAAATTGATTGTCCGGCCCCGGGTATCAGAACTGCTAACACCTTTTAGCACGCTGAATGGCAAGCAATCGGTATGGACAACATTCAGCCCTGACCAGATAGACCTGAACTTCAAGAACCCGAAAGTGCTTCTGAAGATGGCGGAAATACTCCTCATTTACGTAAGAAAGGGGGCAGACATCATTCGCCTGGATGCCGTGACTTACCTCTGGTCTGAATTGGGGACCTCTTGCGTGCATTTAGAGCAGACACACCTGGTCATCAAACTCTTCAGAGATATCTTTGATGCCGTTGCACCCAATGTGGCCGTCATAACCGAGACCAATGTACCCCATGATGAGAATATCCAATATTTTGGGAATGGCCATGATGAGGCGCAGATGGTCTACAATTTTGCGCTCCCCCCCCTTGTCTTGCACGCCTTTCAGAACGGTTCGTCTGCGCATCTTACGAAATGGGCTTCAAGCCTGGAGAAAGTATCAGATGAGGCGACCTATTTCAATTTTCTCGATTCCCATGACGGGATCGGGGTCAGCCCGGTGAAGAATATCCTGACCAAAGACGAGATTGAGATGATGGCCTTGCGTGTATTGGAACACGGTGGGTTCATCTCCTATAAGGATAACGGGGACGGGACCTTGAGCCCCTATGAATTGAATATAACCTGGTACAGCGCCATCAATCGGGAGGATTCCGACGAAAGCGAGGATCTCCAGATAAAGCGCTTTATTGCTTCCCGATCGATTGCCATGGTAATGATGGGAGTCCCCGGTGTCTATCTGCCCAGCCTGTTCGGTTCAAGGAACGATGCTGATGCTGTAATAGAGAAGGGAGAGACTCGGAGCATCAACAGAAAGACATATCGGAAGGAAAGCCTTTTTGAAAGACTGGATGACAAGGACAGATCCGCTTATAAGGTCTCCCGGGGAATGGGAAAGATCATACGGGCAAGGATCAGGGAAAAGGCTTTTCATCCCAATGCGGCCCAGCAGGTTCTCGATATCTCAGAGGAGGTCTTTGCCCTTGTCAGGACTTCTGTTGATAAAAAGGAGCGCATTCTGACCATTACCAACATTGTAGACAAGGTTCAAGAGCTCAGCATAGAGACGAAACAGATAGGGGGCAAACAAGAGATCACCTGCCGTGATATCCTCTCGGGCAAGGATTTTGTCTCCAGTGAAGGAGTGCTTTCTCTGAACCTGAAGCCTTACGAGGTCCTCTGGCTGAAATGCAGTTGATTTTAGCGTAACTCTGATTTGTTTACCCTTTAAGGAGATTTTTTAACTGCTTCACCCTTTGTTCCAATTCTTCGTAAGTTTGTTTCTTGCCCATCAGAAAATCTCCATTTTAATTGACTATTGATCCCGCGATGCGCGGGATTGAATATTGATCAAAACTCCTTGTCTATTTTTGGGTCTTCGGTATTCACTTTCCTGGCTGTTTTCCTATGTGCCATAAGAATGAAAAGGCCCATACGTCGTTCTGTCTTGGAGACTGTGTATGAGCCTTTGCAATTCCCATTAGTCCTTTCCTTCTTGGTTTGGAGCATGTTTTGAAGGGCTTCTGAATAAATCCATTGCAACCTCGATTCAATGTCTTGGTCGCTTGGTCATGGATGCTGTATCTACTGGGTGATAGTCTTCTGGTTGGGTCTTATCTTTATTCGACGACCGCAAATAAGCAAATAACGATTCTCTATTATTGAATTGTGCGGTATTTGGTTCTTTACGGTCGTCCCCCTTTCCACACGGGACGTCAATGGAAACAATTCCGCCCACCAGGCCCTTCCTGCCAGCAGATTGG
>JAOZQV010000375.1 GCA_029932035.1 Deltaproteobacteria bacterium
CCTTCAGACTTCTGTTTGACCGCCTTTTTTTCCGCATAGGTCAGTACCATGCCGCCGTCAAACAAAAGATCTCCCCCAACGAGGTATTTCCCGAAACGGGAAAAGCCGAGGAGGAAGAGATTGGCCACTTCGATGGGAGACATCATTTCCTTTATACGCGAATCCCCCATCATAACGTCTCGGACCACCTCTTCAGGGGTAATACCTCGCTGCTTTGCCTGTGCAGGGATCTGATTCAGGGCGAGGGCCGTTTTGACAAAGCCGGTGCTCACCGTAAAAGAACGGATTTTTCCATCACCCTCAGCCGAGATGGACTGGCTCAGCGCCCTCAAACCGAACTTCATTATATTATAGGCAGGCTTATTCAGCGTGCATATATGCCCGTGAATCGAGGCCATATTGCCGATTCCCCCTGTTCCGTCAGCGCTGTTCCGCATGTGCGGGATTGTCAATTTGGAGAGATAGAATGGCGCCCGCAGCATCAGCCTCTGCATAAGATCGTATTTTTCCATGGGGAAGTCTTCAATGGAATCGATGTGCTGGATTCCCGCGATATTGACAAGATACTTGATGGCGCCGGCTTTTGATGCCTCGGCCACAGCGTTCTCTATATCTTCATCGCGTGTGAGATCGGTTTTGATGAAAACCATCTGGCCCCCCATTTCATGGACCATCTCGACCGTCTTCTTGCATTCCTTTTCATTGACATCGAGTCCAACCGCTGTCAGGCCATTGGCCGCAGCTGCTATGGCTGTGGCCCTCCCTATTCCCATTCCTGCACCGGTTATAATGCAGACATTGTCAGGGTTGAAGTTGTCATCCTGAAGGCTCAGTATTTCCTTTCGTGTTATCTTCGGTTCGGTGATATCCATTTTTTTCCTCACTTTATTTGCAGAGTTAACGTCTATACAGAAATGAGTCCCTATTCCCTTTTCTGACTCCATATTTTCTACAAGTCCGGCCCACGGGTGTCAACAAAAAACCCTGGAGTTGGTAATTGTCTAAGGGTTGAAATTTTGATCTCCTGGTGATAACTTGCAACCGGGTATAAATCAGGAGTGATGGAGAGCTGGAGTGTTGTCGAAGGCCCCGGTTTTTCGGCGGAGTATTGGGTCAAAAAACGCAAAAAGATCTGATTTTCAGGCATCGTTGATATAACGCAAAAGTAGTGTACACTTCCCTTGTGTATCTCTTTGTCTGTGTCTGTCTGTATGGGTCTGGGGGTAATTTAAAAACCTTCATGAAAAAACATGGCAAAGTATTCTTAATTAGCCTCGGCTGTGCCAAGAACCTGGTAGACAGCGAGCATATGCTTGGGATCCTTGACTCAAGAGGATTTGGTCTGACATCCGCCATCGAGGAGGCCGAATTCGCCCTTATCAATACCTGTGGTTTTCTCCAGACCGCCGTAGAGGAAGCCATTGATACCATTTTAGAAACAGCGCGCCTGAAAGCTGATGGTAAATTAAAGAAGGTTGTGGTGGCAGGATGCTTTGTGCAGCGTTATGGGTATAAACTCGCAAAAGAGATCCCTGAAGTGGATGGATGGCTTGGCACGGGAGAAATCCGGCGTGTGGCAGATATCCTATCTGACAATGAGAACACCGTTCCCGTACCTTTTTTTATTGGGAAACCTACCTTCTTGGCCGACCACCAGCTCCCCAAGGTCCAGGCAACACCCTTTTACACCGCTTATCTCAGGATTGCTGAGGGGTGCTCTCATAGATGTACATACTGCCTCATCCCGAGTCTGAGGGGACCTTTCCGTAGCCGCAGACTGAAATCTTTGATCAGGGAAGCTGAGGAGATGGCCCACAGAGGCGTAAAAGAGATTAACCTGATTGCCCAGGATACCAGCCTGTATGGAAACGAGCTGTATGGTGAAACCCATATTGAGGATTTATTGGAAGGCCTTATTAACATAAAAGGAATACGATGGGTCCGGCCCTTATACTTTCACCCTAATAATGTGTCGGAACGGCTCCTGGATCTGATTGATTCTGAAGAAGCCATCTGCCCCTACCTCGACCTGCCCTTCCAACACGTGAACCAGACCCTCCTGAAATCCATGGGGCGGGAACCTGGAGAGGAGACGCCCCAGGAATTGATTGATAGGATAAGGGAAAGAAAGCGGAGGATCAGCATTCGAACCACCCTGATGGTCGGGTTTCCGGGTGAAACAGAGGAGATATTTGCCGAGCTCTGCGATTTTGTTAAAATGGCGCAATTTGATCATCTTGGGGTGTTCGTATTTAGTCCGGAAAAGGGAACGCCGGCGGCCCGGATCAGGTCAACGGTTGATCAAGAGATTGCCGAAAAAAGATTGGCCGACATCATGACTCTCCAGGCCGGAATTTCAAAGAAAATAAATCAACGAAAAATCGGCAGGCGCTTACCTGTACTGATTGAAGGTCCAAGCCCTGAAACCGATCTCTTGCTGAGCGGCAGGACAGCAACAATGGCCCCGGACGTAGACACAAAGGTGCTCATAAACGAGGGCGAGGGTGTTGTTGGCGAAATAATGCCTGTAAAAATAACAGAAGCCCACACCTACGACCTGGTGGGCAAAATCGTCTGAATAGGACGCAGATAAACGCAGACTTTCAAGATCCAATTCAATCTGCGCCTATCTGCGTAGATCTGCGTCCTATTTACTTCAGCCCTGACCAAGGATGCCCGAAATATCTTGTAAAATCTTTAAAGGTGTTATAGATATCCAGAAACTAATATCCAGAAACCAGTATCCAGATAAAAAGGGAAATCGCAATACGATATGAATTCGGACACATCAAATTTAACACAGTTTAAAGATCATTTTGATATCATTAACGAGGAAATATACAAGGTATTCAACTCGCGGGTCCCACTTGTTGAAGAAATTGGAAGGCACGCACTCTTAGGGCATGGCAAGAGACTCAGACCCCTTATTTTTGTCCTCTCCTGTGAACTCTGCAACTACGAGGGAGAAGATGTTTATCAACTTTCCACTATTTTCGAGTATATACATACCGCTTCACTGCTTCATGATGACGTATTAGATAACGCAGAGATTAGGCGAAACAGACCTTCAGCCAACCAGGTATGGGGCAACCATGCGGCCGTCTTAGAGGGGGATTTTCTCTTTTCAAAGGCCTTGGCCATAGCTATTGGTGCCGGGAATATCCCTTTTTTAGCAAAAATCACGGAGACGACAACACAGATGACCGAGGGCCAGATTCTGGAGTTGGCCCATACGGATGACTGGGGCATAAGCAGAGACCTGTACTTTGAAATCGTCACGGCAAAGACGGCCATGCTTATATCAACTGCCTGTGCCGGCGGGGCCATCGTTTCCGACGCTGGGTCGAAAACGGCAGAGTCTCTCGCGGAATTCGGATTAAACGCGGGAATCGCTTTTCAGCTCATAGACGACCTCTTAGATTATACATCTTCCGAGGAGGTGTTTGGAAAGCCGGTGGGAAAAGACCTGAGGGAAGGAAAGATAACCCTGCCCCTTATTTACACACTGACTCAGCTTGAAACAACTGAAAAAAAACGACTCGAAGATCTCTTCATAAACCACCAGCCCACAGATGATGACTTCCGGGATATCATAGATCTTGTAAGGGGCAATGGAGCACTTGACCGTATCCGGGATGAGGCCCAATCATATGTGGACAATGCCATAAACTGCTTAGACATATTCCCCGATTCTGCAACAAAAAGAGACCTCCTAATACTAAGTCAGCATATCATCGATAGGAAGAAATAGAGAGTGCCTAA
>JAOZQV010000376.1 GCA_029932035.1 Deltaproteobacteria bacterium
ACTACTCTGACATTCCTCTAATCGGAAAATGGATACTTGTGCTGTGCATGCTGCTCGGCCGCCTGGAAATCTATACGGTGATTGCTCTCTTCGCGCCGGCGTACTGGAGGAAATAAGGGGGGGGATCCGGTTTATCTGGCCTTAACGGATAATGTCTGGCCAGGGAAGATGGTGCTTCGAGGGGTCAACCTGTTCATCCGCAGGAATGCTGCAAGGTCCATCTGGTGTTTTTGTGCGATAATATAGGGTGAATCTCCTTTCCGGACAGTATACATCTCGGTCCCTATGACACTGTATCCTGCAGAAGATTTGGAGATGACAAGCACCTGCCCAATGCTTAGACGGTTGTTGGGTAATCCATTCAAAGATTGTATCGCCTTTGTCGTAGTGTTAAATCTGTTGGCAATTTTCCAGAGGGAGTCCCCTTTCCGTACCCTATACTTGATGAGGGTAGGTTTCTTGGATGGCTTATTCACTTTTTTTGGAGATGGGTGAGAGGCAGGGCTTTTCCCGGCATAGGCGTATCTCACCCTTGTGGGGATCTTGAGCTTCCAGCCTGTCTTGATATAACTCCTGCTTCTAAGATGGTTGCGGGCCATAATTGCGCTGACGCTCGTCCTGTATTTACGCGCGATGCCAGACAGGGTTTCTCCTCTTTTGACCCTGTGGGTGGCATAGGACGACACCGGAGGATACCATTTGGGGATTTTGTCTAATGCTGCTAAGAGTACGGCGCCTTTCCCTATGGGTACCCGTAGGGCGTAGGGTCTTGGAGGTGTCGAGTTACGCCTGAGCTCTGGGTTTAGCTCCCTCAAAACCGCATAAGACACGCCGATGTGCTTAGCCATGGTCTTGAGGGAAACCTGCTTGTTCATGGTAACCGCCTCTGTTTCGATTTCTTTGTCTACAGGGGGGAGGGTGAAACCGTGGGCCTTTGGATCGTTTATGATGTGCAACACGGCTAAGAATTTGGGCACATAAAAAGCGGTCTCGGTCGGGAGTTTCCCATAAAGATCCCAAAAATGGTCTAAATAGTTAATTCTTTGGGTTTTTATACATCTCAAAACCCTACCTTCGCCGCAGTTATAAGCGGCAAGGACCGTGTCCCAGTCTCCAAAGATCTGATGCAGCTCTTTCAGATAGGCTATGGCTGCCTCTGTTGATTTTTCAGGGTCCATCCTTTCGTCTACCCACCGGTCTCTCTTTAAGCCGTACTTGTAGCCGGTCGATGCAATGAATTGCCACATTCCGAGCGCTCTTGCCCGCGAGAGCGCATTGACCTTGTACCCGCTTTCAATAAGCGGTAGCCAGGAAAGCTCCTCGGGAAGCCCGGCCTCCTTGAGGCTCTTTACAATGGCGGGGCGATACCTTCCCGAGCGCCGATATGCATTGATAAAGAATTTTCTCTCCCTTCCTTTCAACAGATTGAGCGCCTTTTCGACATGGCTGTTCATATCTAAGGGAATAGCTTTATGATATCCGTTTGCAACCGTGAACCGCGAGGAATAAACCTGCATAATCCGCTGGGATATGGTGATACGTAAATCATCCCTTTGCTGTAGGATTTCAGGGGGTTGATCAGGGTTTATTTGCAATATTAGCGAATAAGCCTGGTCAAGGGCATCAACAGCGTTATCTAAGTCCCCACGCTCCCAGAAGTCGTTGGAGGCATTACAAAAAGCCAAGGCCGAATCAAGAAGCTCCTGAGCGGATCTCTTCCCTGTTCTATAGGAGGGCGCGAGATGGTCTTTCCGGCCTTTAGGCCGGGGCAGAGGTTCCTTTATCTCGGGTATCGCGTGAGGAGAAAGCTGTTTGCCGGGTGTCACATAAACACCGGCTTCTTCCTCATTCTTGACCTTGGAGGACGAAGCGGTTTTTGGCTCAACCGTTATTGATGACGATCCAGGGATTGGCTTTTCTACTGTGGATTCTTCAGTGGGCGCCTGTGCTTCGGATTTGACGTGATATGAATCGGTGACACAGCCTGTGAAAGCCAGCAAGACGGAGATGATAATGGCCAGCTCAATCTTGATTTTGCTCAATTTCAAATGGGAGTTCATATTCCTCCATGTGGTGACTTTGGGCTTTTGATCAGCGGAGTATAGAGAACTACTGCCGAATGGTCAAGGGGAAGTTTGGATACCTACAGCCTATGGCGGCGCAGCAGGGCCACAAGATCCTCCCTGTTGTTCAACTCCGGGTGATCCAGGACCTTTTCATTTAGGTGCGTCAGGATCCTTCTTACCTCCGACCCGGGTGAGAGCCCTGTAATTTCCATTACTACGTTGCCGTCTACGGCAAGGTCTTGTCTCCTAATTGGGGCTTTATGCCTGATCTGTTCATTCACCCTCATTTCAAGTTCACTCGTAAGCTCGAACTTCTGGTCTGTTAGACCATGCGCTAAGAGATCCGCACGGCGGAAGACTAAAAGATCGTTGATTTGTTCGGCTCCCACTCGTCGGATCAGACGTCTGACAGCGCCATCGCTCCATCCGGAATCGTAACCGATCATGTGGTGCTGTATAAGATTTGTTACTTTCTTTATCACCTCATTGCTGAACCTGAGCCTGTTCAGGATTTCTTCAGCTAACAGGGCGCTCTCTTTTTCATGGCCGTAGAAACTCCATTTTCCCTCTCTTTTAATCCTGGTGCGGGGCTTGGCGATGTCATGAAGGAGGGCCGTCAGCCTCAAGATAGGCTCTGGTCTAACATGGTCAACAGTTTCAAGGATATGCTTAAAGATGGTATAGCGGTGGTACCGGTTTTGTCTCTTTAGGTATCCTTCAAGGAGTTCAGGGAGGAACTCCTTCAAAAGGCCTGTCCTGACCATTATGTTGAAGGCCCTGGAAGGTCTTGGGGCAATCAGAATCTTCATCAATTCCTCTCGGATGCGCTCCGGCGCCACAGAGGATAGCAGGGAGGCTATACTGCCAAGGCCCCTGATCGTTCTCTCGTCTATCCGAAACCTGAGCTCTGTCGCAAATCGAATTCCACGCAGGAGACGCAAGGGATCTTCCCGGAAACGGGCTTCCGGATCTCCCACTGCCTTGATCATCCTTTTATAGATATCTAACCTCCCGTCATAAGGATCGATAACCCTATCGTTGTCAGAATCAAAGGCCATGGCATTTATGGTAAAATCACGGTGGGAAAGATCGCTAAGCAGCCCCTTTTCTTCTCCCCTGAAGGTGGTAACTTCAAAGTGATGATCTTTATGCACGAGTGTGACAGTATCATGTTTCAGGGCAAACTGCTTCGTATCCCAAAAAATGGCCCTGATCTTATCTCGTGGCGCCGAAGTGGCCACATCCCAGTCGGTTATGGTCCTTTTGAGAAAAGCGTCTCGAACTGCACCGCCAACGATATATGCCTGATGATCGGCGGATCTCAGCCTGTTGAGTATAAATATGACAAATTCCGGGATGTTAGGTGTAATTATGGACATTGAGATCAGAATACCCTGACCAGCCATAAATTTCAACATTTGACAAAAACCGACGCAAAAAGTTATCATGACAGACCTCGTTAAGTCCATTTCAACGTTATGCGTTACAAAAAGGAAAACAATGAGTCCAACGATATTTCGAGAAAAGGGTTACAGATTCTTTTTCTTTTCCCGTGAAGAACTCAGAAGTGGGAGTTAGTAATATTTCAAATCATGGTATATGGCTTCTGACAGGAGAAAAAGAACTTTTCATGTCCTATCAGGAATTTCCCTGGTTCAAGAACGTTACTGTGGAGAAAATACTTAACGTTGAGG
>JAOZQV010000377.1 GCA_029932035.1 Deltaproteobacteria bacterium
GCCAGCGGCGACCTCTTAGGGGTGGTTTCAACCAGCGCCTTAGAGATGGGGATCGACATCGGATATCTTGATATATGCCTGCTGGTAGGCTACCCGGGCACCATCATAAATACCTGGCAGCGGGGGGGACGGGTTGGCCGCTCCGGCAGAGAATCGATGGTCATCCTGGTTGGAAAACCGGATGCATTGGATCAGTACTTCATGAAAAATCCGGCAGATCTCTTTGAAAGGCCCTTTGAGGCCGCTGTCCTGGACCCTAACAACCCTTATGTTGTTGAGGACCATCTCCCCTGTGCGGCAGCAGAGATCCCTGTCACGCTTAAAGACGAGAAATTCTGGGGCAGCGACCTTGCCTCGCACCTCAAAAAGCTGGAAAAAGAGGGGCTATTAAACAGGACCGCAGAGGGAGAACCAGCCTGGTTTTCATCAAAGCGGAACCCGCAACTCTCGGTCAATATCCGTTCTGCTGGAGAGACATTCACGATCTTTGAAAAAGAGACCGGACAGGCCATCGGAACCGTTGACGGAATCAGGGCATTTAAGGAATGTCATCCGGGAGCGATCTACCTTCACCGGGCCCGCCAATACGAGGTTGACCGGTTGATACTCGACAAAAAAGATATCGTCGTCCACCGCTCTCAACTCAAATATTTTACGCGGACCCGCAGCGAAAAGGAGACCGAGATCATTAAGGTCCATCGCAGCATGCCTAAGGGTCAGTTCCTGGTGCGAGAGGGGAAATTAAAGGTTACCGAAGTAATTACAGGTTATGAAAAGAGGACGTTGCCGGGCCAGGGCCTGATAGGGGTCTTCGATTTAGACCTCCCCCCGCAGATCTTTGAGACCATCGGGTTCTGGATTGAAATAGAGCCGGCCATAAAGCGTTTTGTGGAGGAAAAGGGTCTCCATTTCATGGGGGGAATTCATGCTATAGAGCACGCCGCAATCGGGATTTTCCCCCTCTTTGCCCTCTGTGACAGGAATGACATCGGGGGGATATGTTATCCGCACCATCCTCAGGTAGGGAAGAGCGCAATTTTCATTTACGACGCCTATCCCGGGGGTGTGGGTCTGGCACAGAGGGGTTTTGAGTCTGTTTTGGAACTCCTTGAAAAGACGTGGGAGATTGTGAAAGGGTGTGAGTGTGAGGTGGGGTGTCCCTCATGCATCCATTCACCCAAATGCGGCTCGGGCAATAAGCCTTTGGACAAAGGGGCGGCCAGGCTGATCCTCGAAGGGTTATTAGGATATATCCCCTTGAGTGAAATGTCAGATGAAAAGGCCGCGACAGGGCCCGCGTCCCTCTCCGAGCAAGAAGAGCCACGTCAGGAAGAGACTCGAGGACCCCGGATCATTTACCTTGACCTTGAGACACAAAAGATCGCCCAGGATGTGGGTGGCTGGCAAAACGCCCATCTAATGAGGATCTCAGTAGCCGTCATATTCGACAGTCTTGAAAACCGGTTTTTGATATTTGAAGAAGAGAGAATTGGCGTTCTGATTGATCATCTCGCGAAGGCTGATCTGATCATTGGTTTTAATATTAAAGGATTTGACTACAAGGTCTTAGGCGCCTATACAGAAAGAGATCTGAAGACTATGCCTACCTTTGACATCTTAGAAGATGTTTACAGACTACTCGGTTTCAGGCTTGGCCTCGACCACTTAGCAAGAGAGACCCTTAATACGGGTAAAACAGCCGACGGTCTCCAGGCCGTGGCATGGTTCAGACAGGGGGAAATGAAAAAGCTGACCGAATACTGCCGCCATGATGTAGCCACCACCCGGGACCTGTTTCAGTACGGTCTCGAAAAGGGGTGTATTATCTACAGAAAAAAAGGGGTTAGCAGGAGACTGCGCCTCTTGGTTGACTGGGACCTGGATAAGCTTAGGGTAATGTAAAGGAAGCGATCCGAATCCTGGACACACAAGCAATGACATGAACCCAGCATAAGATATATCCTCTCCCCTATCAGGACCTTATATATTTATCTGATTGATCGGAGTTTAAGCGATGAAGAGGACAACCTCTCTGTTGATGAGGGCAACCCAGGTCTTAATGCTTGCACTTATATTTCTCTTGCTCAACCGGGTTGAACCTCCTTCGTCAAAGGCTCGCGAGTCCGGAATTGCATCTCGCTACGTGGGGGATCGTGGCATTGAAAATGATCCCGATGTGGTTTTTGTGGAGGATTTTGAACAGGCTACCCTTGACGCTATCTTATCGGTATGGGAATACTCCACCCATGCGGAACGAATGTCCATCAGCTCAGACACCCCCTCTCTTTCCAAAGGAAGGCAGTCCTTGTTTGTTCGTGGAAGCGCAGATATGTACCAGCGGCTCCTGCCCGGGTATGATCAGCTCTATATTCGCTTTTATGCAAAATTCGAGACATCCTGCGACAGTGCGGGTCACTGGGTCCGGCTCGGGGGGCGTAACCCTTCAATCCCCTGGCCTTGGCCGGAGGCGGGCAAGTGTCCTGAAGGGGATGAACACTGGTCCACTGGCGTGGAACCTATGGGAAGCAGTTGGAGCTGGGACTTTTACACCTACTGGATGCATATGCGATCCGCTCCCGGCGGCTCTTGCTGGGGCAATACGTTCAGCGGGCGTCCTTCTCCCTGGCCTGCGGTAAAGGGCGATTGGATATGTGTAGAATTTATGGTAAAGATAAATGACCCTGTAACCTCCTACAACGGTGAACAGGCGTTCTGGATCAATGGCAAAAAAATGGCCCATCTTGGTCAGGGATTCCCGCGCGGAACTTGGATATGGGATGGATTTTATCCTAATGATGATGGCCACCCCTTTGAGGGTTTTCAGTGGAGAAAGGTTCAAGAACTCAACATCAACTATGTCTGGCTCGAACATTACGTCCCCGCCGATCCTACCTGTGGCTGCTGGTTTGACGACTTGATTATAGCAAAAAAATATGTCGGGCCAATTCCTCATCCGCAATCGATCTATGTCGATCAGAGCGGTTCGTGCGATGGTCGTTCTCCATGTTTTTCCACTATACAGGAGGGAATCGATTTTGCAGGAAGTGAGACCACTATCAAAGTCGTCTATGGAGACTTTCCCGAGGATATTACGGTAGACGAAGCAAAGGCTTTGACCATTCAAGGTGGGTGGGATTCCACATTCACCACCCAGTCCTCAACGACTACGGTTAAATCCATTACAATCGGTAGCAATGCCGGAACCGTGGCCGTAGGGAATCTGACCATTGAATAAAAAAGATGTATTCATTGATGATCTGGATTTCCGGGGTCATGAAGCTGAAATCATGGACAAAAGATAAAATGAAGCTGATGAGATCGCTCAAAACGCATTAGTTCCTAAGAAAATATGGGAAAACGATCTGGTTCGAGTACAGCCAAGCGCTAAGAATGTGGTAAACTTGTCAGAAAGGCTAAAAATTCATCCGGCAATAATAGCGGGCCGAATAGGGTTTGAAAGAAGAAACTGCAAGCTCTTCTTCTATTTGACAACGCCAGATATCGCCTTAAACTTTTTGGGCACCGCAGTTAAATAGTGTCCGAACGAAAACTATGATTTTTTGTTCCGATCAAGGAAGACGGAAATTTTAACCGCAGGAATACATTGAGTATTTCGAGGCTTAAAATTTGAGTCTGACGCAGATATGGGCGAAAAAGACAGTTTTCGTTCAGACACTAATTAGGGAATAATGAGGAAAATATGAAGACAACTTTGGAAGATATCAGCCCTGTCAAAAAGAAACTGTTGATTGA
>JAOZQV010000050.1 GCA_029932035.1 Deltaproteobacteria bacterium
AAGAGGATTTTCTTTGACACATCTTCCACCGTCTTTACCAGCAGGTAGCCAAGAGGTCTTTTATCTAACCTGTGGCAGAGATCTGAGTAGATAGAACCAAAAGGCGCGTCATGGTGAAAAAAAGCCCGGTGAATGGCTCGATAAACCTGAAAAACGGCCTTATCAGCGGGAGATGTCCTGCTCACGCGGGGGTTCATCTCTTTGCTGCAGAGTCCAGTATCGGGATCACAGGCATACAGATAAAAACCATCTTCCTGGGGAAAATCAAAGTCCGGGACAAACTCCTGCCACCTCTCCTGGATATGTTCCATTCGGTCAAGGACAGAGGCCAATGTCTCAAAGCCCTTATGTATCCCCCCGAAATGGATCCCCTTATAACCCAGACCTTTGAGAACCACTGCAAGTCGAGCTGCGCGCTCAATAGTCGCGGCGTGGCCATTGCTCTTTTCCTTCCATTCGCTTTTAACCATCTCCAAGAGTCTTGGCGTCACAACTACACCAGGAACCTTACCCTCAGACATCACCTTAGCCACATTCGGTGTCAGGAGATAAACCGAGCCTAATGTGGGGACCTGCATCTCCCAGTCCCGCTGCACGCACAGCGCCTCGTGGAACTTGCGCGCATCATACCCCAACTGTGTAATGGCAAAGCGCGCCGACGCTCCTACCTTTTTGTAAAGTTTGAAATACTGGCAGAGGGACTCTTCTTCTGTACGTTTAAAAGGCGAAAACGCGCACCCCACCAAGAAATCCTCCCTGTCTCCGCGAGACAGTGTTCCCTCGTCCATCATCTTAAGCATCAACAGTAATGACACAGAGTCTAAGTCAAAGACAGGGGCGCCCTGGCCGGCAAACCCTTCTCCGGCAAAGTCGCCCGTAAGGGCTAAGACATTTTTAATGCCGAGATGTCCTAATTGAAGCGCTCGGCTCTCGAGACCCACCCGATTCTGATCGCGACAGGTAAAATGTACAATTACGTCCATCCCCCTGTTGACGATCTCTCTGCCTAATACATCCGGGCTTAGAGAAGGATGCCCTCCGGGATTGTCAGTTATGGTAACCGCTGATATCCTGCCGTCTGAAAGGGCGTCCTCTGCTATGCTCATGACCGTATCAACAGAACGCCCCTTTGACTGTTCTCCGGGAACCAGTTCCATGGTTATGACAAAACAGCTTGAATCAGAGATATCTTCTCGAAAATTCGATCCCATATTTCCCAATCCTAACCCGAATAAATCGTACCCGAAAAGGTCTTACGCAAAGGCGCAAAGACGCAAAGAAAACCTAAAGTCTATTGGCAACAGACCAGGACCCAACCTTCTGTGAATGTGTTAAGCCACATCAATAACGATCTTCGCAATTTCATTTTCAGTCATAATTTTTTATCTTTGCGGCTTTGCGTGAGGAAAAAGTTGAATCATTATTCATTCCTTGTGCGGTTTTGACTTTGCGAAAACCAGACCCACAACAAGTCCTGCGAGTGCGGCTATCATTATGCATAGGAATCCGTAAGCAACGGCATGGCTCTTAGCCATACGATAAACCAGCTCTGGAAAACCGACCATAATAACCTTTAAAGGAGCACTCTCACGAAAGAGCAATTCCCCATTTTGAATGACAGAGAGGAAGACTTGATAGCTCCCCGGGGTTGCGTTGGAGGAAAGTGTAAAGGAACCCTTTACAGTCGATCGATTGCCGGAAGAGGAAGAAACCTTTAATACCCCGGGGAATATCCCGTAAAGCTGCAGGCTTTCCTTGAGCTGCAAAAACTCCTTAAATATCCTGTCATTTTCGACCTCCTTTATGTGGCCCGAGAATGAAACACGCTTTTTAAGCGCCTCATAACCCCACAATGCACCGATACTCGGACTGGTGAGCAGGGCCGGTTCGCTGCTCAGGGCTAAATAGAGGGTAGGAGCGCCTCTGACAACAATTTCTCCCCCGTTCATCCACAAACCCAAACGCCGCACCTTTTGCACCACTGCTTCCTTTATATCCCTACCCATTATTTCCACAATAACATCACATTCTCGGGGAATCTCTGCTGAAAGATTGATTCTCGTCCCGTTGTATAACGCCCCGACCCGGACCAGATCCGGATTGAGAATAAGTTTTGAAGAAGCCGCGTACAAGGGGATAGAGATCAATAAAAAAAACAGGGCCGCAGGTACGCATAAAACCAATTTGGAAATATGTTTTTCCGGTTTCATCTTACCTCCCCCCCTTGATGCCCAGCATCAGGTCTGGTGAAAAGGTAAGCTCCACAAGGATCTTGACCATAACCAGGAGTACGACGGAGGCCAAAACCAATTTGAGGTAGTCCGCATTGAGCTTGTGGCCTAACCGCGCCCCGAATTGGGCCCCAACCGTGGATCCTGATAACAGAATCAGGGCCAGTGCCAGATCTACCGTATGGTTTGTAATGGCCTGCATTGCGGTAATATTGGCACAGACCAGGACTTCCTGAAAAAGATTTGTGCCCACCACCACATGCATCGGCATACGGAGAACATAGCACATTGTTGGGAGCATTATGAAGCCTCCGCCCACACCCAAGATAGCCGCCACCATGCCCGCAAACCCGCCTGCGAAGACAGGGAGTATAGGAGAAAGGGTCACGTCCGACTTGTTAAATCGCATTTCCCATGGGAGGGCCTGAAACAGACGGTCATGGAAGAATCTCTTTTTGGATTTATCAATCGAACCGCTAACCCCTTTTTTCTTTAAGAGACAGTTAATACTATCCGCCATCATGAGAAAGCCCAAAATCCCTAACAGCACCACATAGGTGACCTCGATAAAGAAGTCTACCTCACCAACCTCCCTCATGAATTTGATGATCTCTACACCCACGGTGCTACCGACAAATCCTCCGGCAAAAATCAACAGGCCCATCTTGAAGTCCACACTACCCATACGGTAGTGGGCATAGGCTCCGGAAGTAGCTGAAGCCACAATCTGGTTTGAATCTGTGGCAGCGGCTACGGTTGGAGGTATGCCGGCCATAATCAGCAAAGGTGTCAAGAGAAATCCGCCCCCCACACCGCTGAGTCCGGAGAAAAATCCCACCGACCCTCCTAAGCCCAGGAGAAGGAAAATATTAACGCTGTATCCCGCAATGGGGGAATAAAGGCTCCATATCATGGCAAGCTGAACCCGAAAAGTGCCTAAAATGCATAAAGTTTGAAGTGCCTAAAGTTATGGCGGTGCGAATAATGATACTGGATACTGGATGGATTTTTTACGGGCGCATCTTAATCGTACTCTTAATCATAATCCTAATTCAAAAACAACATACTGCACCTCATTTGTCAACAAAATGAGAAGGTTGACGCCCATGTACAAAGTCCTTTTTACATGGATTTCGGGATTCAGTCCCGCGCATCGCGGGATAGGAATTGCGAAGTATTATAATTAGTTAGAGCTAAGGGTATTACTCAAAACCCCGAACTTTCCGAGTTTTTAGGAGACCATCGAAGGTTGCATTCTTATCACCGTACATCATTTTGTAAACGTTTTGTAGTGCAAAATTAGCGTCTTTTTACGAGGCCTTAAGGGTCTTAAATTTTGTCCTTGTCCCTAACCCTGAACGTTGAACCCTGAACCTGTGAACCCTTACGATTTATCAAATATAAAAAAAATCCAACAAAAATCTTGACAAAATGAAAACCAAAATATATTAAAAAAGTTTTTTCAAACATCCATGCGCAAACTTATTCCCTGCACAGACATCGGGAGATCGGTTCATATCTAAACTAAGCGGTAGATAATATGGCAAAAAAGACAAAAAAAGGTAAGATAACGATTGACAGAGAACTCTGCAAAGGGTGTCACATTTGCATTGAAGTCTGTCCGAACAACAGAATTGAAGTGGACGAGGAACTCAACAAGAAAGGTTACTCTCCAGCCCGACCCAAAGAAAACGTTTCTGAAGGCGAAAAGGGATGTGTCGGATGCGCCATGTGCGCCACTGTCTGCCCTGAAGTAGCTATAGAGGTGTATCGTGCCCAGTGAAAAAATGTTAATGAACGGTTCCCAAACAGTGGGAGAAGCGGCGGTACGTGCCGGTTGTCGTTACTATTTTGGTTATCCCATCACCCCTCAAAACGAGCTGCCTGAGTATCTCTCTGCAAGGATGCCCGAGGTGGGCGGCACCTTTATCCAGGGTGAGAGCGAAATCGCATCCATAAACATGGTCCTCGGCGCCTCGGTGTCCGGAGCCAGAACCATGACCTCATCATCATCCCCCGGCGTCTCCCTGAAGCAGGAAGGGATCTCTTATATGGCGGGGATGGAGCTTCCCGCGGTCATAATTAACATGATGCGCGGGGGGCCGGGTCTCGGAAATATAGCTCCTTCAGCGGCCGATTATTTTCAGGCCACAAGGGGCGGAGGTCACGGTGACTACAGGACTCCTGTACTGGCTCCGGGCGGGGGCCAGGAATTGGTTGACTTGACATTTGAGGCCTTTGATCTCGCTGATAAGTACCGTAATCCGGTCCTGATTTTGGGTGACGGCCTGATGGGGCAGATTATGGAACCGGTGGTTTTCCCCGACTTCATAGACCTTAAGGACCTGCCCGAAAAGGACTGGGCACTTCGAGGCTGTAAGGGCAGGGAAGCAAGGGCCGTATTTTCCATGATCCTTGGACAGAAGGGTGAGCTTTATCGACATAATCTGGATCTCCAGAAAAAATATGACCGCATAACGGCTGAAGAACAGCGCTGGGAAACGAAGTGCCCAGAAAATACTGAGCTTATCGTAGTGGCCTACGGCTCTGCGGCGCGCATCGCTGAAAGCGCCATTGAAGAGCTCAAGACCGAGGGGATTAACGCAGGTCTGTTCAGACCGATAAGCCTTTGGCCCTTTCCCCTACCTGCCCTGCGAGAATTGTCTAAACAGATTCCCAAGGTAGCGGTCTTTGAGTTGTGCTTAGGCCAGATGGTAGAAGATGTGATCCTATCTGTGGGCGAGAGATCCGAGATCTATTTTCACGGCCTGCCAGGAGGAATAATTCCCACCCCTGCCCAGGTGGCCGAATTTCTGCGATCGATCGTAAAGGGAGACGGAAAAGTGGGCCGGAGGATTGAAGTATGAGTACGGACATAGAATATAAAAAGATTTTTGGCTGGCCGGAGTCACTGAAGCACAACCCCACCCATTACTGCCCCGGATGCGGGCACTCAATCGCGCATCGTCTCGTTGCCGAGTGTTTGGATGAGATGGGACTCAGAGAAAAGACAATCGGTGTTCCGCCTGTGGGCTGCTCTGTCCTGGCTTACAACTATTTTAATTTTGACATGGTTGAAGCGCCCCATGGAAGGGCACTCGCCGTTGCCACGGGCGTTAAAAGGGTTCACCCGGACAAATTCGTTCTCACCTATCAGGGTGACGGGGATCTGGCTGCCATAGGCACGGCAGAGACCATTCATGCGGCAAACCGCGGAGAAAGGATTTCAACCATCTTTATCAATAACGCCATTTATGGGATGACCGGCGGCCAGATGGCTCCCACAACCCTCTTAGGCCAGAACGCCACAACGGCCCCCGGCGGTCGCGATTCAAGGCTCCACGGCCAGCCCATCGATATCTCGAGTATGTTAGCCGTTTGCGGTGGTGTGGTTTTTGTTGAACGCTGCGCACTGACATCGGTCAAACAGATCCGAAAGGCCAAGAAGGCCATCAAAAAGTCCTTCCAGTGCCAGTTGGATGATCTCGGCTTTTCCTTGGTAGAACTCCTCTCCCCATGCCCCACAAACTGGAAGGTCTCACCCAAGGATTCCTGGGACTGGGTTAATGAAGAAATGGTGAAAACCTATCCCTTAGGTGTTATCAAAGATACCACCGGATACGAGGACAAAAAATGATTACCCGAACAATTTTCGCAGGTTTTGGCGGCCAGGGTGTTTTGCTGATGGGTTATGTCCTTAGTCATGGCGCCATGCATAAAGGACTTGATGTGACTTATTTTCCCTCTTACGGCGCTGAAATGCGCGGAGGGACAGCCAACTGCACCGTAACCCTGTCTGACAAGAAGATCGCCTCGCCGGTAGCGTCCAACCCGGATATTCTCGT
Organism: Deltaproteobacteria bacterium; assembly: GCA_029932035.1. Classification (GTDB taxonomy): domain Bacteria; phylum Desulfobacterota; class DSM-4660; order Desulfatiglandales; family Desulfatiglandaceae; genus Desulfacyla. The sequence goes on from JAOZQV010000050.1 coordinate 6,077, forward strand.
GGCCATGAACTTTCCCTCCCTTGAGAAGTTTGAATCCACAGTGGTTGAAGGAGGAACCGTTTTTCTCAACTCATCCCTTTTTGAAGAAAGACCTTCCCGTGATGATATCGATGTGGTCCCCGTGCCCATTATGGATCTGGCACGTGAAGCAGGCTCAGCACGCGGGGAAAATATGGTGATGATAGGCACAGTCTGTGCCAAGGCAGGATTGCTCTCTCTTGAAGAAACCATCAAGGGTATGCAGGCCGCCCTTAAGGGGAAGGATAAGTTCTTCTCACTCAATCAAAAGGCCATTGAAAGAGGTTTTGCCTTTGCGGCCGATGGGAAGTAAGTAACCTCCATTTTCAACCGTTTATTGTCTCGTCTGATCCGTGATCCCAACAGTAGCCTTGTAGAGTTTTGCCTCCCCCACAATTTGATACTGCCCAAGCGCTGAATGGATCAGTAACGATTTGCCTTTCTCCACTGTCTCGACCTGACCGCTTTCCAGGTCTTTGATTTCGCCCCCCCCTTCCATACAGATCATAATCTCCACGCCTCGATCCCTCTCGCTGATGAAAGGATCTCCATTGGCAACGGATATTACCGACAACTGAAATTCTTCAGCCGGGGTCGCATAAATCTTCTCCCCCGGCAGACCGCCGGATGGCGTCACTTTCCGTACAGGTTCGGGACTGAAATTCACGATCTTAAGGAGTTCGGGAACATCTACATGTTTGGGGGTCAGCCCCCCCCTCAGCACATTGTCGGAATTGGCCATCAGTTCCATTCCCACCCCTCTCAGATAGGCATGGAGTTCACCTGCCGGGATATAAATGGCTTCCCCGGGTCCTAATTCCATTAAATTGAAGATAATGGGTGACAAGCCCCCAATGTCTCCAGGATATTCCCGGTTAAGCTCGACCATCCAATAAAACGCCCGGTCTTCGTTGATGAAACGCTCAGCGCCTCGTATCGCCTCATCAATTACCCGCTCCCTGCGGGCTTGATCCATGGAAACCAGTGAGGTAAAGAAATGCTTCAGACCCGACCCGTCAGGCTCTTTCCCCAACCTGCTGAGTTCATCCGCCAAGGTGGAAATTGAGACCTTATCCATCAGGTTTATAATAGCCTCCGGTGTCCGAAACCCCTTTAGCCCCTCAAAAGGCGTAATGGCGCACAAGATTTCGGGCTTGTGGTTCGCGTCCTTATAGTTACGCTCGGAAGCATCAAGAGATATCCCGAGTCTGTTTTCTCGTTCAAACCCGTCCCGCGCCTCCTCAAGATTGGGATGGACCTGGATTGAGAGTGGACGATCGGCCGCAAGGACCTTAAACAGAAATGGAAGCTTATTAGAAAATCTTTCGGCAACCCTTTTGCCGAGCACCGAAACCGGATCTGTTTCAATGATTTTTTCAAGTGACTGCCACTCACCCTCTATCATCACCTCTGAAGGGGCCTTGGGATGGGCCCCCAACCAGAGTTCAGCCGCAGGTTTTTCTGATGGAACCGGCAGGCCCAGAAGGGCCTGTATTGCCGTCTTAGATCCCCAGGCATACTCCTGTATAGGATTCTTCAATACAGCGATTCTATACATAAATCTCTCCCCGGACCAATCTCCGGCACCCCCCTACCCTTCTATGTCAACCAGGTCTCCGATCACCGCTTCAAGTTCGCCTGTCTTACCACAGTAGAAATGATCCGCGCCTTTTATAATATTAAATTCCGCCTCACTGTTCCACACCGGGATCATATCCTTAATCATGGCGGGAGAGGCAATATCGTCTTCGGACCCCGCAATCACCAGCCGGATCTTTGCGCAGTATTTAAGAAAAGAAAAATCAAGAAAGTTGACAGGGGGAGAAACCATGATCATCCGCTTGACATCGGTCAGGCTTTGAATGCATTGCGCATTGACCCAGGCGCCAAAGGAATACCCTGCTAAATCGATGGATGTCTTTCCCAATCCACACAGATATGCCACCGCGGCCCTCACATCCTCCTGTTCTCCGTTCCCCTCATCATACCCACCTTCGCTCCTGCCCACACCCCTGAAATTGAACCTCAGTGTCGTATACCCCTTTTGCCCATAGGCCCGCACCACCGATTCAACCACGTTGTTGTGCATCTCCCCGCCATAAAGGGGATGCGGGTGCGTCACAACCACCCCGTTCCGGGTCTGACTTTCGCTGATCAGACCCTCTATCTTCAGCCCGTTTGATTTGAAAGATACCCGTTCCTCTTTCATTTCACCACCCTTAAATCTCGTCCTTATCCCCATCAAATGACAAGTTAGCGTCCTCGAATCGCTCTTTGCAATACTCAGGGAAAACTACCCTAAATCACATGAACCTGCAACTTTTTTCCCTCTGATGAGTGCTCCCCTATATATATGAGTCTTCGCTTGACCTCCCCGACCTATGTTTTTTGCAACATCAACGCCTATGTGTGTTCAAACCCCATCGTGTTTGCATAAGATTTGTCATATAACCATTGTTAATTTAGGGATTGAAGGATACAGGGAATTATAGTATTTTGAATTTTAGATTTCGGATTTGCGTCAGACATCATTTCAGGCGCAATTCAAGTCGGTTACATTCTTTTCTGTATGTTTTTGTCTGTGTCTGTCTGCACCCATTCGAGCTTTGAGGAATTTGTCACCCAATACGGTCTTGAATACCGGTTTATGAACGATGACATGGTCAGCTTCCTGGTGAGCGATCGGGGCCATGAGGTGGTGGAATTCGCTGACGGAGCATTGGGGTGGCTCAAAACGGCCATCAAGGTATCCAAACAGTTCAAGCCGATCATGAGACGAATGCTTGAAGAGGAATGGCAGGCCTCCCAGGGCGCGGACCTCATCATCTATCACCCCAAGGCGGCCGGGAGTTATGACATTGCTGAAAAACTGAATATCCCGCTCATCATAAGCCTGCCCCTACCTCTCCTGACCCCCACGAGGGCGTTTCCCTGTACCCTCTTCTCTAAGGTGAAACTCGGTGGCTGGTTCAACCGGTTGAGCTATTCCTTTATTATCTATGCCGACGCCATGTACTAAGGGTTGTTCAACCGTTGGCGCAGGGAGGTCCTTGATCTACCCGCCCGTCGCATAACCAGAGGCAATAAGGTGCGCAGCAACGGAGAGCCCGTACCGGTCCTGTACTCTTACAGCCCCTATGTGCTTCCTCGCCCAACGATTGGCCAGAGACCGCCGTGGTACATCACGGCGGCGCCGGCACCACCGCCTCGGGTCTTCGTGCCGGAAAACCTATCATCATCTGTCCCTTTTTCGGAGACCAGCTTGAATGATGACCCTAAAATGATCTTTGACAAAACAATACTCACCGCAAGACGCAAAGGGCGCAGAGTTTGGTTTTTGATTTGTTTTCCTTTGATTTAGCAAAAAAAGAATCCTTTTCGGTCTTAGCGCCCGCCCCGTAGCGCCGAAAGATGGTACTGGGGTCTTGAGTCCCGCCCTGAGGAAAGGTTTAAGGGGTTTTAAAATCCTCCTTCAAATGATTTGGGTAATCATTGTAATCTGCGGATTAAAAAGGGAGATTTCTCTTGACTTCCCTTTCGTTTTCAATATCATTTCCAGTACGCAGTTAGTCCTATAACCTGTAACTCGCAATCCGAATCCCCAGAGGAGACCTTTGAAAAATGCTCGATTTCGGTCAAGATCAAGGACGGCGAGGATTTTAACTACAAAGGAGAGGGGTCATTATGTTGCTGTTGACTGTTAGTCTCTGAAATGACAATTGGAACTTATGGCATGGGGCCACGTCTACACTTTATACTTATTAGTTCCGGGTAAGGCCAAGTGTGACTTGATTCCATGGCCCATTTTGGGACCGTCCTCTCTATTTTTGGATACGGCGGATCCCTGACAATCTCTTTTGATGCCCACTGATTCAAAACCAGAAACTGACCCAATTGCTTGACAACCCAGACCCTCAATTTCTTCACGTGTACGGAAGGTAACTTGAAATCTGATACAGATGGAGGCATATGTATGCCGAAGCCAAAATGCGGATACTGCAATACAAAAGTCGCAAAGCGATATTGTCCTGGTTTAGATAAATTGATCTGTCCTCAATGCTGTGGGGAAAATCGCCTAAAAAACATTTCGTGTGATCGGGAGTGTCGTTATCTTGACAATGAAATCTATCAAGAAAAACTTCGAGATGAAAAAGAACTCAGAGCTGAATTAAAAAAGATACCCCATTCTGAGCATGACGATATTTTCAAAGAACCGAGAGCGAAACCAGTTGCATATGCGTTTGAGTCTTTTTTTGCTGATTGCTACAAAAAGGGACTGTTTAACCTTACTGATCAAAAAATAATGGATACTCTTAGTAATCTTTACTTCCACAAATCTAAGGGAAAATCGCCTGATTCTGACAAGTTCTTCTCGCTGACTATGGAGGTTTATGACTACTTGATAGAGAACAAGACGTCCAAAGATTTGATATGTACAGTCATGTTGAGAATCATCATTTCGGTAAAGAATATGACAGGGGGTCCATTCGGTCCTTATGGCTACTTGAATTATGTCAAGAATAACTTACATCCTGATGTGGTGGACAGTGTTAACGGATATATAATAGAAACAAAAGACGGTAAGAAGAAAGTTGTTTCAAAGAGCAATTTAACTTCAATGTAATAAAGAGCAACAATAACAATCGTCTGCAGTAGGATTGCGTGAAGTTCCGCCGCTTCGCGTCTCGGCATCTCGCAACCTCTGATACGATACGTTCGGCACAATATGGACTATCTCAAGATCCATACATTAGAGAAAGGGTGGATGGTATCTTCTCAATAAACCCGAGCTGATAATTTTTGATTGATTCCAATCCGGCAAGTGTTTATTCACCACAAAGGGCACGAAGAAACACCAAGATATTGTTTTCTTATTGAATTCCTTCGTGGCCTTCGTGATCTTCGTGGTAAGATAATCATAGGAGAAATGCATTATGAAGCCGCGGGTCCTCCTCTCCATTCTCCTATTTTCTTTTTTCGCTGCCCATCCTGTTTCGGCCCAAAAAATCGTTTCTCTCGCCACCACCGAGTGGAAACCATATGTGGGCGAGGACATCAAAAACTATGGCTTCGCCTCCGTTCCTGAAGGGAAGGATATCTTGGAGTTCATGGAACCACCCCTTGAGGCTCGAAAACTGCACCTGATATTTGGGAAGTGTAAAGACAACGAACAGAAACTTAAGGACTTTAACACCGGCCTTCAGATGATCATTGAGGATGGCACCGTAGAGAAGATCCTAAAGAAACATGGGATCAGGCAGTGAAAAAATAAAGGGTTCAAAACTTCATCTGTTGCTACGCTCGATGCTATGCGCTATGCAGGCATGGCGCTATTTAAAATAGGAAGGAGGTATGCTATGAATCTCAAGTGCTTGAAAATGGCAGTCATAATGGCGGTGTTATTAATCCCTATCAGCTCACTGTGGCTTTATGCGGCACACATCGCCCCACCCACATCGGTGGTTAAACTTATTTTCATTCACCACTCCACAGGCGGGAACTGGCTTGCCAGCCCAAATACAGAACAACCTTACGGTGGACTGGGGTCAGCTTTGATGACCAACAATTATTTTGTAAGCGCAACAAATTACGGGTGGGGTCCCTACAGCATCGGCGATGCGACAGATATTCCCAATTGGCCTGACTGGTTTACCGGCGCCGACAGCGCAACCATCCTCGCGGCGCTTTATGCTGAAAACGATCAGAATGTGGGCGATTTCGGCTCCTGGCCCCGCCTGACAACCGATCCCGGGGGTGAGAACAAGATCGTTATGTTTAAGTCGTGCTATCCAAACTCTGACCTTTTTGGAAATCCCGGCGACCCGCCGGCCTCAGAAGTGTCCGATCAATATACCGTGAGCAATGCCAAAGCGGTTTATAACAATCTCCTGACATACTTTCAGACCCGCCAGGACAAATTATTCATTGTCATCACCGCCCCGCCGCAAAATAAAAATGATTATGCCTCGGACTACCAGACACCTGATGAGCGCGCCGCGAATGCTCGCGCTTTCAACAATTGGCTGCTCAATGACTGGCTAAAGGGATATCCATATAACAATGTTGCCGTGTTTGATTATTATAACGTCCTGACAGGGGCTGATAGTCATCACCGATGGTATAATGGAGCCGTCCAGCACGTTATTAATACAGATTCCAATTTTGCCGCCTATCCTGACGGAGAATGGAACAGTCATCCTAACACCACTGGACAACTGAAGGCGACAACTGAATTTGTGCCTCTTCTGAACTATTACCATAACAGATTCATTGCCGGCGCCAACGCATGTTTGTGCGTAGGCGGTGATCTTAGTATTTGGATCCCCTGTGCCCAGTATGGTGGGACGAAATATGCGTTTACCCTCGTCTTTTACAGCAATCCCGGGGACCCCTCCGGTCTATACTGGAAGATGGACACGAGCACTTTGACGACGGGGAGTGGCGCGGCCTGCATAACCGTGGGAACCGACCTGCGCCTCCCGGTCTCCTGTGCCGAATACTCAAGCGTCCAGTACGAATTTACCCTCAACTATTACAGCAACCCTGCTGACCCTTCCGGTCTATACTGGAAGATGGATATGAGTACCCTGTTCCTTCACTAAGACCTGCTTATCCAAGTTGGCTTGAGGACATTCCTTTAATTCCTCAATCCCTAAATTCCTGAATTCGCAATTCCGGTTTATCCGGGTTAGGTTATACAGACATGAGATTGATGGCTACGTTCCGATTAGCTCTTACAGTGGTACTCGTATTTTGTACCCCTGTTTTTGCTCAGCTACCTGCCGATGAGTTTGCAACGCGGCTGGTAGCTGCCGCAATGGATCGCCTCTCTCGCGATGTGACTTACGATGGCAGCTATCGGAGAATTGACTACCCGAACGGAGATGTTCCTGATAAAATCGGAGTCTGTACAGACTTGATTGTGCGTGCATATCGTTCCGTGGGAATTGACCTACAACAGGCGGTCCACGAGGATATGAAAGCCAACTTCGCGGTGTATCCCAAGATCTGGAATCACAGCGGTCCGGACCCCAATATTGATCATCGCAGGGTGCCAAACCTGCAAGTCTTCCTTGAGCGAAAGGGGGTGGCGCTCGGCAACTCGCCTAACCCAGAGGACTACCGGCCCGGCGATCTCGTCACTTGGACCCTTCCGGGGAATCTGCCGCATATTGGCATTGTGGTTTGTCGTCGATCATCCGATGGACGCCGCCCCTTAGTGGTTCATAACATCGGAGCTGGCCCAAAGCTTAATGATGTGTTGTTCGAGTTCCCCATCACAGGGCATTATCGATACGACGGGTCCAAATGAGAAGAATCGACTATATAACGACGAAGTTGGCCGTCGAATATCAACCAAAACATCGGGAAATGGGTAAAATCGTAGCCAGGGGCATATTTTGTATACAGGGAGGATAAAAGAATGGTCATCACGAATATACTTGTGGGTCTTGCACTCTTAACTCTTGGTAAGAAGCTCTTCTGGCTTTTTGTGGGCGCCATCGGTTTTATCGGAGCCAGCGATATGGCAGCCCGGTATTTCAGCGGGTTGCCCGATTGGCAACTCCTCATTATCACCGTCGCGGCAGGGCTTATAGGTGTTTTATTAGCCATATTTTTTCAAAAGGCGGCCATCCTTTTGGTGGGTTTTTATACCGGGGGATATCTAATTGTTTCGCTGTTTAACACACTGAATATGGCGCCATCCCCTGCCCCGCCCTGGGCGCCGTTTGTCATCGGTGGCCTTTTAGGCGCTGTTCTGCTATATCTCTTTTTCGACTGGACGCTTATTGCCCTGTCATCTCTTGCCGGAGCCTCCTTTGTTTCCCAAACGA
>JAOZQV010000051.1 GCA_029932035.1 Deltaproteobacteria bacterium
AAGGCCGCCTATTTTGGTGTTTGATACCCATGCCCGCACACGATCCTGACGGAAATATTTTTGAAGCCTTTGCCTCGGCGGCCATGGAAAACGGTCACAAAACGGCCATCATTTATCTCGGCACGCGTTTTACGTACAAGAGCATACTGAGCCTCGTGGAGAATTTCGCCGCTTCATTGCGGGATGCGGGCGTAGGGGAAGGGGACCGGGTGATCCTCTATGTGCCCAACAGCGTTCCCTGGGTGGTGGCCTGGCTCGGCATACAGCGGGCCGGGGCCGTCGTGGTGCCCATCACGCCCATCTATACAAAACACGATCTGGTCTATATCGCCAATGACAGCGGTGCGGAGTATATCGTCTGTACCGACACCAATTTCGGTTACGTGAAGCAGGCCATACCCGAAACCAGGCTCAAGAAGGCCGTGGCCGTAAAGCTCACGGACCTGCTCCCCTGGTGGAAACGGCTCTTTGGCTGGACCTTTGACCTGGTGCCCAAGGGGAAGGTCTCCCGGGAGGATGACACCCTCTGGTTCAGGGATATGGTGAAAGGGCATTCGGGCGCCAAGGCGCTGCCGCCCCTCACCGAGAAGGGGAAAGACATTGCGGAGATCATCTATACCGGCGGCACAACCAAGTTTCCCAAGGGCGTTCCCATTTCCCATGGGCTCTACTTAGAATCGGCCGGTGAGCAGATTTCCGTCTGCGATCCCCTGTTCAAACCCGAGGAAAATGTGGTTTTGGGCTCTGCGCCGCTCTTTCATATCTTAGGCCAGACCTGTGCCCTGAGCGCCCTTCTCGTGGGCGGAGCAATCCTACTCATGCCCAAGGTGAACTTAGATGCTATTTTTGATTCGGTGCAGAGATTCAAGGCCAAGACATTAATAGGTGTGCCGACACTTTACAGGATGATCTTAGAGCACGACCGCATTGATTTTTACGATCTGTCCTCTCTCAGGTACTGTTTCAACGGGGGCGATGTGCTGCCCGAAGAGATCAGCAACCGATGGCTCAAGAAGTTCGATCGGCCCATCTATCAGGGGTACGGCGCCACTGAAACTTGCGGCGGGGTCACCATGTGCCGCACCGACGAGAGCAATCCCACCAAAAGTATCGGCCGGGTGGTTCCCAGCAAGAAGGTCAAACTCGTGGACCCGGCCACCCTTGAACCTTCTCCCCCCGGCGAGGAGGGAGAGGCCCTGGTGTATTCAGACCGAATGGTTCGCGCCTACTGGAACAAGCCGGAAGAGACAAAGGAGGCCTTTGTGGAGATTGACGGCCTCCTTTATTACAGAACCGCGGATGTGCTGACCATGGACGAGAACGGCCATTATTATTTTGTGGACCGTACCGTGGATACCATTAAACATAAGGGATACCGGGTCTCCTCTTCCGAGATCGAAGCGGTGCTGCAGGAAAACCATGCCGTTGTCGGCGCCTGCGTGGTGGGCATTCCCGATGAAAAGGTAGGCGAACGGATCAAGGCCTTTGTGGTTCTGAAGGAGGATGTAAAGGGGATAACCGGCTATGATCTGATCAGATGGTGCCGGAAAAGATTGGCTAAGTATAAGGTCCCCCAGTATATCGAATTCAGGGATATGCTCCCCAAATCCAAGGTGGGGAAGCTTTTGAGACGTGAGATCAGGAGCGAAGAGGAACGGAGGGCGGAAGGGTGATTACGGTGAGTTATGTTAACCACCTCTTCCTTCTCTTATAGTGTTTAACATCCCGATAACTTTTCTTTTTGCCCACTTCGGTAAGGCCGAGATAGAATTCCCTTACATCGGCATTTTCCTTGAGCTTTTCCACCGAGTCATCCAAAACGATCCTGCCGTTTTCCATTACATACCCGTGGGATGCGATGGATAGGGCCAGCCGGGCGTTTTGTTCCACCAAAAGGATGCTGACTCCTTCCTCCTGGTTGATCCGCTGAATGATCTTGAATATCTCCCCGACTAAAAGAGGAGAAAGCCCCATGGAAGGTTCATCTAAGAGCATCAATGTGGGTGTGGACATGAGGCCCCGGCCGATAACCAGCATCTGTTGCTCACCCCCGCTGATATAGCCGGCCAGGACATTTTTCCGGGCCTTGAGTCTTGGGAAATAATCATAGACCATCCGCATGTGCTCTCTCATCTTCCCCCTGCCCTTGTTGGTATGTCCGCCGGCGATGATGTTTTCGTCAACGGTCAGGTCTTCAAATACCCTTCGTCCCTCCATGACCTGAAATATGCCCATGCGGACGATCTGCTCGGGATACTTTCTGTCTATCCGTTGGTCTTTAAAGGTGATAGACCCATCAGTAACCTCTCCATCTTCAGATTTGAGCAATCCTGAAATTGCCTTGAGGGTGGTTGTTTTTCCTGCCCCGTTGTTTCCCAGGACCGTGACTATCTGGCCATCGTTAACCTGAAGAGACATTCCCTTCAGCACAAGGACTACGTTATGATATATTACTTCGATGTTATTGACGGCTAATAATGGTTCCATTTAGATCTTTCAGGCCCCCAACCGGGAGTAGGTTATGTCTTCTTCACCGAGATAGGCCTTGATGACATTCTCGTTGAGTCTTATCTCCTGCGGTTTCCCCTCTGCGATCTTCTGGCCGAAATCGAGCACACAGATCCGGTCTGAAATGTCCATTACCACTCCCATGTCATGCTCGATCAGAATAATGGTTGTCTCCCATTCTTCATTGATATCCAGGATAAAGCGGGCCATGTCTTCGGTCTCTTCAAGGTTCATCCCTGTGGCAGGTTCATCTAAGAGGAGCACTCTCGGTTTCATGGCCAGGGCACGGGCCAATTCCACACGTTTCTGAAGTCCATACGGGAGGGCATGAACGACCTGTTTCCTGATATGTTCTATTTCGAGCAGGTCTATGATTTTTTCTTCTATCTCTTTGCGGAGGAGGATCTCTTCGGTTCGCGACTTGCCATAATAGATTCCGCCGGAAAGGAAGCCTGATTTCAGATGCACGTGCGCGCCCAACTTTATATTGTCCAAGACGGTCATATGGGCAAAGAGTTCAACGTTTTGAAACGTGCGTGCGATGCCTAAAGATGCAATTTTATGCGGCTTCATCTCCGAGATATCCCGGTCTTCAAATATGACCTGCCCCTTTTCGGGATGGTAAAACCGATTGATACAGTTCAGCAGACAGGTTTTTCCCGCCCCGTTGGGGCCGATAATAGAAAATATTTCCCCCTTCCTTACCCCGGTGGTCACGCCGTTCAGGGCCATGAGCCCCCCGAAACTGAGGTGGATATCTTTGACTTGAAGCTGGTATTCTTGGCTATTTTCCATTCAAAATTCGATGTTAAACGTTCGATGTTGGACGTTCATCTTTTATTCTTCCAAGAGTTCAATCTGTTTTACCCTGACGGTGGTCTCCATGCGGAAGCCTTTTCCATCCTGATAGCGTATATCCGCTTCAACCCGCAGCTCTTCTTCCTCGCCATACAGGGCTTCGATCAGATCCTTATACCTCTCGGCAACGAATTTTCTCCGCACTTTTCTCGTCCTTGTCAACTCGTCATCATCCGCATCAAGTTCTTTGTACAGAAGGACAAACTTTTTTACCTTGGCCACTTTGGGCAATGACTTATTGGTCTTTGCTATTTCTCCGGCAATAAGATCATAGGTCGCTTCCTTCTGGGAAATATCCGTAAAGGTCGTATATGGGATCTGGTTGTTTTCAGCCCACTTTCCCACGTTGGGCATGTCTATGGCGATCATGGCCGTGATAAACGGTCTCTCCTGGCCGATGACCACCGCATCTAAAATGTAAGGACTGAATCTCAGTTTATTTTCGATGAGCTGGGGAGAAAATTTACTCCCATCAATCAGCTTCATCACGTCGGACATACGATCGATAATAATGATATGTCCATCATCTTCAATAAGCGCCGCGTCTCCCGAATGAAACCATCCATCTCTGAGGGCCTCTGCCGTGGCCTCGGGGTCTTTGTAATAACCTTTAAATATGGTATCCCCCTTAGACAGGAGTTCCCCTGAATCGGATACCTTGAATTCAACCCCGGGCAGGGGTTTGCCCACAGTATCAAGACGTATGTCGTTCGTCCGGTGAATGATGGAGGCAGCGGTCTGTTCGGTCATGCCGTAGGCCTGCTTGATATTGACGCCTAAGGCCTGAAACATGTTAAATATCTCCGGTCCTAATGGGGCGCCACCCGTGTACACGTGACGCAAACTGGAAAGACCGAGATAATTTTTTAGGGCTCGAAAGAGAAATATATAGCCCAGCCAGTTCAGGATTCGCCACCCCATGGGCGGTTTTCTTTTTCTCAGGTTAAAGTCAGCTATCCTGTATCCCACCGGCTGGAAGATATTGTAAATTAACCTCTTAATCCAGACCGCATCCTGGATTTTCACCTGGATATCCGAGCACATCCTCTCCCATATGCGGGGAGGCGCTAACATGATATGGGGTCCGATCTCCCTGATATTTTCCTGGACCGTTTCCACCTTCTCGGGGAAATTGACCGTAAAACCCTTATACAGGGACCAGTAGACGCCAAATTGCTGTTCCCCTATCCAGGGAAAGGGGAGAAAAGAGATATACTCGAAACTTTCTTCTGCGGCATCCACGCTGTCCTGGGCCTTGGCCACAGAGTACATATTCTTCTGGGTGATCATGCTCCCCTTTGGAAGCCCGGTGGTCCCGGATGTGTAGTTGATCATGCCTACGTCGTCGGGGGTCACCTTGCGCCACATCTCCTCAAAGAGATGGGGTTCTTTTTCATTTAATTCACGGCCCTGTTTCTGTATGTCTTTGAAGTACAAAAGAATTGGATCGTCATAGCGTCTCATCCCCTTTGGATCATCCACGATCACCTTTTGAACGAGGGGGCATTTTTCTTTGATGTCCAGCACCTTGTCGGCTTGCTCCTGGTCGCCGGCCACCACAAAGATGGAGTCTGAATGGTTGATGATATATTCAACCTGATCCAGATGGCTGTCCGGATATATCCCCACAATGGCCCCGCCTAAGGATTGGACCGCTAATTCCGAGTACAATCCTTCGGGCCGGTTGTCCCCGGCATAGGCGAGCTTGTCGCCTGGCTTGAAACCGAGGATGTGAAGGCCGAGTGCGAAATCACGCACATTTTCCCAATAGCCCTTCCATGTGACCGATTGCCAGATTCCGAATTCTTTCTCCCGGATGGCCACACGGGTATCGCCATACTTTTCAGCATTTCTATGTAACAGGGCCGGAAGTGTTAATATGTTCATAGAGGAAATCTCATCCATTCATTCTTCTCCTTTCCACAAGAGGTTCTGTGGAAAGGAGAAAACAGATGCGGAGATGTTAATCCAGCTGGATCCAGTCGGAAATCGGGTCAAACTGTCTGGTCTTTGAATTGCCCCGGACGATTCTTCCTACAGGGATACTGTTGTTTTTCATGGTAACAGGAGGCATGAGACCGCCCACATTAAAATCCTTGATAGACTGGAGCGCCTTGGCAAGACTGGGTCCGCTGATAGATCCGGTCTTGTCGGCCCGCTTGAAGGCCTCAATGAAAAGCTGGGTCCCCATAAAGACCTGCATATATGCCTGAGAGCGATACGCGGTAAATTTGGGGTGATGCTTTTGGGTCCATGCCCTGATCTTCTTTATCATGGGATACTGGTGCTGATAATAGTAGGAGTAGCAGGTTACACCCATATACTCATTCGCCAACCCCTTTAACTGATCTAACAGGTGCTTCTCGGTCGACCAGAATGTGCCCATGAACTTACACTTGAGTCCATAGTCCTTGGACTGTTTGATAACCGTCTGAATAGGTGTGACCACAAAACCATGAAAGATACAGTAATCCACTTTTTTGCGCTTCATATCAAGTATCTGGGTAGATATGTCCACACCCCCAACCTTGGCCACCTCTTCGGCCACTAAGTTCAGGCCCATCTTTTTGCACAACTTACGGCCGGCGGGGATAGGCTCTCGTCCAAATTCAGTGTCACTGTAGAAAAAGGCTATATTGGCCCCCGGTTTTTCCTTTGCGATATACTTCAGAAGGATTCCGAACATTTCCGCATATGTCGGCCCGGGAATGAACATATAAGGGTTCTTTTTGGGATCGGCCGCAATTTCGGCAAATGTATAGGCAGAGTAAAGGACCTTGTAGCGGGAGTTGATCTCCGGAGCAAGGGCCTTGGTCATGCCGGTGCTCTGGCCCCACATAGCCTGTGGTTTATGTTGAGCATACAGACGTTTAAAGGCGGCGATACCAACATCATTCTTGTATTCACCGTCGGCCCAGTAGTATTTTATCTTTTTTCCGTTGATGCCCCCGGCCTCATTGGCCATTGCCACGGCATCTTCCATGGCATCAGCTCCATGAATACCGGCAAAGGCAAAGCGTCCTGTAAAAGGATGCACTGCACAAATGGTGGGATCTTCGGCCATTGCCTTGCTCACGCTGAACAATCCAATGCACAAAACCAAACTAAGAACAAATATAATCGTCTTTTTCATTATAAACTCCCCCCTTTGTTTAATTAGATGGTTTACTATCCTTTTCTGAAAGAGACGTGCTTTCACCTCCTTTCAATGATTTCTTAATACGAAAACGGCCAGAGCCTGAAGAAATTTTTGATCCTGTTCCAGATCTCTGCAAGACCACGAGGCTCAAAAATAAGGAAAAGGACGATGAGCAGGCCGAAAACAACCTCTTTCATGGGAACAAAGATCTCTTCATGCCCGGGGGCGTACGCCTTAACGACTTCTGACAAGTAGTTAAGGAGTTCAGGCGCCAGGGTTATAAATATGGCGCCAAAGATAGAACCTAAGGTGCTCCCCAATCCCCCTACGATAATCATGGCGAGATACTGGATGCTGAGCATGAACGGGAAATGGTCCGGGGTAACGACTTTCAGAAAGGTAACCCACAGCGCCCCGGCCACTCCGGCATAAAAAGAGCTTATGGCAAAGGCGCTGAGTTTATATCGAAACAGGTTGATCCCTATGATTTCGGCAGAAAGATCCCGGTCCCGGATCGCCACAAATGCCCTTCCCATGCGGGAACGCACTAAGTTCCTCGCATAGCCCACGCCAAGCACAACAAAAAACAGTGTTATCCAGTAAAACTCTTTTTCAGTAACAAATTGAAGACTGCCTATGCTGGGGGCCGGGATATTGATCCCGGTGATGCCCTTAGTCATGGATTCCCAGTGGATAAAGACAAATTCAAATATAAACTGGGCCGCCAGAGTAGCAATACAAAGGTAAAGACCCTTTACCCGGAGAGATGGTATGCCGATAATCATGCCTGCGAATGCCGCAATTAGACCGGCAAAGGGGATGGACAACCAGAAAGAAAATCCCAGACGGGTGACAAGGATGGCCGAGGTATAGGCCCCCACACCCACAAAAGCAGCATGTCCAAGAGAAATCTGCCCGGTAAATCCAGTCAGGAGATTAAGGCCAACGGCCGCTATGATGGAAAAACCGATCATATTGGCCACATAGACAAGATATGCACTGGTTACGAAGGGGAAAATGATCAGAAAAATAAAGAACAGTCCCAGACAGAATTTCACAAAGAGGGACTGAAAAATCTCCTCGTCCTTTATGTATGTCTCTTTAAAATCACCGCATCTCATGGTGTAAAACCGGTTCCATTGTTATTGGTCAACAATCCCTCACACCCTCTCAATCAGCTCTTTACCAAACAGCCCATAGGGCCTCACCATGAGAATAATCACTAATATAATAAAGGGGGCCATCCCCTTGGCGCCTCCTCCGATGAGGGGATCAATATAAAGACCTGTTAAATTCTCCAAGATCCCGATAATAAAACCACCTAAGATAGCCCCTCCAATGCTGTCGAGGCCACCCAAAATAATAACGGCCAATACCTTCAGGCCAATATCTCCCATATATACGCTTATACCGCTGATGTTGCCGATAACGATTCCGCCTATAACAGAGGCCATGGCGCCGAAACACCAGGCCAGGGCAAATACCCATCTCACGCTGATGCCCATGGAAAGGGCAGCCTGCTGGTCGTTTGCCGTTGCCCGCATGGCAATACCGGTCCTGGAAAATTTAAAGATCAGGAGAAAAATTATGGTTCCAATAATAGCAAAGATAAAGCCCCACAATAGCCCCGAGGGGACCACGGCAAAACCGAGGAGCAGGGGTTTTGGCGGAAAAATCTCCGGAAAAGTCCGAAAAGAAGGGGTCCATATCATGTACATGAGCCCTTTAAGGATCAGCCCCAGTCCGATAGTAACCATTATCACCGAGATAATCGGCTCGCCAATAAGGGGTCTCAATATAAGTCGTTCGATTACAAAACCGAGGGCACACGCCATAAGAAGGGTAAGGATGAAGGCAAGATAGAAAGGGGCCTTTAACTGAAGCAGGGCCGTCAGACAAACAAAGGCGCCAAGGGTCATAAATTCACCCATGGCCAGATTAAGGACACTGGTGGCTTTATAGATAAGCACGAAACCGAGGGCAATCAATCCGTATACACCACCGGTGGCTAAGCCGGTAACAATTACCTGGATCAGGATATCCATATGAGTTGGCCCCTTATCTTAGGTTCGTTTCTATCAAAAATAGCATTCGTGAATGAGTGGTGTCAACACATTGGCGACAAAATGGGTAATTAGCGCCTGAACGAAATGACTTCTCAATTTCATAATCTTAATCATAATCGTAATCTTACTCAAAACGATTATGAGTATGAATCCAAAAACAAATTATAGGGCTTTTTACAGCGTGCTTGCTATCACCACCTTCTGGATCTGGCTGGTCCCCTCATATATCTGGGTGATCTTGGCGTCACGCATCATCCTTTCGACAGGATATTCCTTTACATAGCCGTACCCACCCAACAGTTGGACAGCATCTGTCGTGACCTTCATGGCTGTTTCTGCTGCTAAGAGCTTTGCCATGGCTGAATAACGGATTATTTCCTTGGGAAGTCTGTCTAAGTTCTTGGGGAGTTCCTCAAAGAGAGAAGCCGCCTTATATGTCAACTGCCTGGCCGCTTCCACCTGGGTTGTCATGTCCGCCATCATCCATTGAAGGCCCTGGAAAGAGAAAATCGGTTTGCCAAACTGGACCCGTTCTTTTGTGTACTGAATTGCATATTCGAGGGCGCCCTGGGCGATACCCACCGCCTGCATTGCAACCGGGATCCTCGTGAGGTCCAGGGTTTTCATGATGATCGGAAAGCCGAGCCCTTCCTGGCCCAGGATGTTTGCGGCCGGAACCCTGACATCCTCAAGAATTATCTCCACAGTCGAAGAGGCCCGAATGCCGAGCTTATTTTCGTGCTTCCCTATGCTAAAACCGGGCGTGCCTTTTTCCACAATGAAAATGCCTGTTCCTTTAGTAGCCGGCACGGATGTATCTGTTCTTGCCGCAATACAGATCACCTCAGAAACATCGGCATGGGAGATGAACGTCTTGGTGCCGTTGATAACATAGTGATCACCATCTTTGACGGCCTTTGTCTTAATACCGGAGACATCGGATCCCGCATTTGACTCTGTCAATCCAAAGGCCACAAGGTGTTCACCCGTTGCTAATTTTGGAAAATACTTATCCTTCTGCTCGTCATTCCCGGCAAGCATGATCGGCATGGTTCCGAGTTCATGCACCATCAGTACCACAGAGGTAGATGCGCACACCTTGGCGATCTCCTCTATAATCAGACAGAGGGAGAAAAGGCCCATCTCGGAACCCCCATATTTTTCAGGGAAATCAGCGCCAAACAGGGCGTTTTCCCTGAGCACTTCCACCATATCCCAGGGGAACTTTGCCTCTTCATCCCGCTTTTCAGCGCCCGGCGCAATCTGCTCTTTGGCGATGCGTGCAACAGTATCTTTGAGCATCTGTTGTTCTTCAGTAAGATTGTATGACATTCTTAACTCCTTTCTCAAAGCCAGCAATAAGGTCCAGCACTCATCTTGTAAAATATTCTAAAAACCTTTTGCCTTAAACGTGCAGAAATGTCAAGCTGTTGAAATTAGAAAATCTTCTACCTTTGTGCAAAGCGGTATAGAAGGGAACGTTGCAGGGTCACAGCATCATCCGCACACATTTCGTGACAGCAGTAGCAGCGAATGCATTTCTCATCGTCTATTTGGGCATGGGTTTTTTTTCTGCTTTTAACCATGGAAATGGCCTTCACAGGACAGGCCTCATGGCATGCGCCACATGCGATGCACTTTTCCTTTGATATCCGTGGTTTTAGGGTAAGGCTGTCTTTGAAGAGCGGCTGTAAAGGCCTTTGCCACCAGGTCAGATGATCAGCAAAACCCGTACCCTGACAAATGGTGCGGGGAAGTTTGAAATCAGGGGTTCGAAGCCCTGAGATATCTGCTCCGATGAGCTCCACCTGGTCCATGTGGTTGGGTTGCATGCCACGATTTTCCGCTTCTAATAGGATCGGATTTCTTTCCCGTGGCAGACCGATTATCTCACCGGCAACGACGTCCAGGGCAAGGGGATTGGCGCCTCCCAAAAACACACCGACCTGTTTTGGATCGCCCCCACTGGGGCCGTCACCTTCCATGGCTACTACTGCATCCATGATAGAAATCCGGGATGAAACGATATTCATGAGATCAAGGAGCATGTTTGCAAATCGGCCTGTATCCATAAGCTTGGCATGATAGCCCGGTTTGGCTAATCCCGGAATGACCCCAAAGTGGTTTTTAACAGCGCCGGTCATGGCGGTGAAGGTGTGGGATTTGAGCTTACAGAGATTCAGTATCCCGTTTGCCCTCAGAATTGGCGTGATGATCTCAAAGCGCTTGATCAATTTCCCATCAGGAAAAGAAACAATCTCAAATGTGGTGTCAAAATTGAGTTTTGCGCCGGATTCCTCTGCTGCCCCGGACATGCCTGTGGTATTATAGATCTTGGTCAGGACCTTTTCGGTAAATCGAAATCCAGCCCCCGGACTGTCTACAATGAGCGGCTCAGCCCCCGCCTTCTTTACCATTCGGGCCACTGCCGATACTACGGTGGGATGCGTTGAAACGGCCTCATCAGGTGTGCCGGCACGCAATAGATTCACTTTAAGGGCGATTGTCTCCCCCTTGTTTACAAATGAGTTTATGCCCCCCATTAGACCCACAAGTTGCACAAGCCGTTCTTCAGCCTGACCGTATTCAGGGCACTGAATCACATAAACCCTGTTATCCATCAATCTGCCTCACTATTTCACAAAAAAAAAGGCGTCGCCCCTCAATTGATGATGGGACGACGCCTTTAAAAAAGCCTTGCAAGAAACGTTAGATTTCGGTTACTGTAATGGCATCCTGTTCACATACCTCTACACAGCTTTCGCATCCAAGACACTCTTCAGCATTAACCGGCACAGATTTGTCATCCTCCATTTCGTATACATCTACCGGACAAACCTCTATGCACTCTTCGCATCCTTCACATTTTTCCGCATCAACAACAATTTCGTAGCCCATGTGCCTTAACCTCCTGAATGATAATTAAAAATTGTCCAAATATATACTTATAATTGCGTGTCTGCTAACGGGCAAAGAACCCTTTTAGCCGATTCAGCGGCTTATTTATCAGACAAGTTTTTGCCTGTCAAGCCTTTTTACTGACAATTTCAGGCCTTATCCATGCCTCCGGGACAGGTGGAAATAAAAGGGCCGACCCTATAAAGAAATCGGCCCTGAATCAAAAGATTTTGCAGGTCGGTTATGCGGCTACCTCTTCCTTCACGGAAACAGCGATCTTGTACAGAATCGTGAGCACGAAAAACCCTGTTGCCCAAACGCCTATGGTAATCAACATTTCCGGGGTAGTGGGCCAGTACTCGGTTACTGTGTGAAAGGGGGTGGGAGTAAAACCTCCAACAATCAGGCCCAACCCCTTA
Organism: Deltaproteobacteria bacterium; assembly: GCA_029932035.1. Classification (GTDB taxonomy): domain Bacteria; phylum Desulfobacterota; class DSM-4660; order Desulfatiglandales; family Desulfatiglandaceae; genus Desulfacyla. The sequence goes on from JAOZQV010000051.1 coordinate 11,889, forward strand.
TCAATCCATGTGGCAATAATAAGGATTATGCATGCCACGGTCAATGTGCCTTCATTCCGCCGGGTGGCAGGAACAATCAATAGTACGAGGGAGAGGATAGCAAACACGGCGGCAGTCCACATCCAGGGAACAAAGTTTCCATGTCCTTCCAGCCCCTTAAAAAGAAACACAATTGGGTGCATATGCCCGGGTATCTGGCTGTAAAATGCGGTAAAGAGCTCGAGCAGGAAGAAGAAGACATTGAATATCATGGCATATGCCACGATCCCTGCGAGAGTCCTGATCTGTTCTTTTCCCGGGTCAAACTTAGAGACCTTTCGGACTATCAAACATAATAAAATAAGAAGGGCAGGGCCGGCGCAGAATGCCGATGAAAGAAAGCGGGCAGCCATAATGGCGGTCAACCAGTAATGCCTTCCGGGGATACCGGCGTAAAGAAACGCCGTGACCGTATGGATACTGAAGGCCCAGGGAATGGAGATATAGATTAAGACCTTTATCCATTGCTGGTAATGAATCCCTTTCCTCTCTGCGGCCAAGACATTCCATCCGATGATAATGTTGAGCAGCATGTATACGTTCAAAACGATCATGTCCCAAAAAAGAATGGAGTTGGGGGTGGGGTACAGAATCACGTTCATTATCCTGACCGGATTACCAAGGTCCACAAATACAAACAAAAGGCACATGATGATGGAGGCCACTGCCAGGAACTCGCCGAGAATAGTGATTCTCCCAAACGCCTTATAATCGTGTAAATAGCAGGGTAATACCACCATAACCCCAGAGGCGGCAACGCCCACGAAATAGGTTAACTGGCCGATATAGAGTCCCCATGAAACATCCCTGCTCATGCCTGTTACCTTCAGGCCTTCAAAAAACTGATAGAGATAGCATCCAAGACCTATCCCCATCAATGCTAACAGAAAAATCAGCCATCCCCAGTATCCAGATGTTCCTTTTATAGCCCTTTCAAGCATAATGACCTCATATAATATAAAATAAGTTAGGCTCAGTGCCGAGAGCAGGTTTGCGTCTGATTGTATAATGCTCCCTGAGCAGTTTTCTTACATTAGACTTCGGATCATCAAGATCCCCGAAGTTCAATGCATGGACTTTAATCTTATCACATGCCTGCACACACGCGGGAAGCTCACCCTTGGCTACCAGTTCAACACAGAAATTGCACTTCTCAACCACGCCCTTTGATCTTTCCGGATAGGCCCGGTTGGTCGGGTAATCAGGATTCAGCTCCTTAGGCGCCTTGCGCGGGTTTCCCCAGTTAAAGCTCCTGGAGCCATAAGGGCAGGCTGCCATACAAAAACGGCACCCAATACAGCGATGCATGTCCATGGCTACGATACCGTCAGACTCTCTCTTGAATGTGGCCTGTGTCGGGCAAACCCTCACACAGGGAGGATTGACGCAGTGATTGCACATCAGGATGAAGGGTTTGTGTCTGACACCCTCGTCAATAAACTGATTGGGGTGCTCCGGAAATACATGCTCATATTTGTCCTGCCAGATCCATTTAATCGCATGTTTTGGATTGCCCCAGTCCGGCACATTATGCTCGAGGTGGCAAGCTATCATGCACTCCTTGCACCCATCCTTGCCCGCTTCCTGCTGCTTAAGGCACTTGCGCATATCGATCACCATGGACCACCGTTTCCCCTGGGTCAGGGGGATGCCCTGCATAGAGGCTTCCAGCTCCCCCGGGGAGAGGATGTCAATGGCCGCCTTGCCGCCGAGTCCAAAAAGGGCGGCATATCCGGCAATTTTCAGAAATTCTCTTCTGTCTACGCCCATCACTTTTTCTCCTTTGGCTCGATATGACAGTCCCAGCAATAAGGATCCACATCCAGATAGTTGTGGCACTGATCGCAAAACTTTGTCTTATTTGAATGGCAATCCAAACAGGTGACCTGAAGGCTCTTATAGTATGTCTTGCCGTTGTCTGCCGTATAGTACCTCTCTCCATCGCGGA
>JAOZQV010000052.1 GCA_029932035.1 Deltaproteobacteria bacterium
CGGAGAGGGAACCGTGTCCGCCACTGAACAGAGCTGGGAATACACGCTCATCTTAGAAGACGTATCGGACGATATCTTCTGGTTCACGGATAGACCGGAGCGAGATTCTGGCAATGAAACAACAGAATATTTTATTCAAACCGTATGGCCGGAAATTTATGTTAAAATCGCCCCGAACTCCATCCTGGATGGGAGGATACCGCCGAATGAGTTAAACGACGGTCTTTTCTTGGCCCTGCGGACCCCCGTGTATGATTCGGCAATGAAACAACTCACCTTTAATGTTACCCTTCTAAACTCCACAATGAACAACAAACACCCTGAAAATCCTGTAACGTTTGAAAATATCAAGATGACCATAAATGACAACAACCCGGATAATCAGGTGGTTGAATGGTCGTTTGCCCAGGTAGCCGCGCTGGCTATCCTGGAACCCGAAGGAACAGAAGGGAAATACACCCTGAATTTCGAGAATATATATCCTGAATGCTACTATATGTCCAATGCCCCCGACCGTTATTCGGTCACTTATACCGTGGCGCTGTTCACGGACACATGGAACAATCATTTCGGGGATGTGCCGCCCAACGCCTCTATAACGTCTTACACATCGGAAGGGGAAGTGCAGGTAAATGCTTTTGTTCTTGAAAATCCTGTGTATGACAGTGAAAATAATCGGCTGACCTATACGGCGACGATCTTAAACGGGGCAATGGAAGAACCTGATGAATATCTCTATTTTCCGACCCTGTTTGTCGATGGTGCGGCTACCGCATCCTGTGACAAGAATTTCACCGGGCGGCTCACCATACAAAATGGTTCTACCGAGTCTATCTGGATTGTGGAAACCTCGCCTGGGGCGCCCGGGTCGGCAACGGCCGCGCAATGGGACTGGTGGGTCAAAAGATATGGCGAGAAATATGAAATCAAGGGAGGCAAAACCGAGATTTTCTGCGTCCCGGACGGTGGTGCACCGGGTGGAAATTTTCGGTTTCGTATGGGTTGCGATGCTAATGGCGATAACTGCAAACTGGGTGATGATACCGGACCTATGGCCGGCATTAACACCCTCTTTGAACCCAGCTTCGGCTGCAAATTCAACAAAAACAACGAAAAAGATCACGCTGTCGCCGGTTGCGCTTTCAACCCCTCAGCCAATGTGAAAGATTTTCCCAATTTTCCGGGCTGCCTCTCTAATCCTACCCTCAAAAACTGCCCGTCCATAGGCTACACCGATTTTTTTGATGTGAGCACTGTTGACGGCTATACCATGCCTATGTTCTTAGAGGTGAAGGGCACGAACTGCAAGGATGATAAGGGGCCCAGAACAACAACGGATGCCAGTATGCTGGATATAGCCAGTTGTCCATCCGATGGCAAAGCCACCCTGTACTCCGACAATGAAAAACAAAATGCCTTGATTCAAAAGGACGCGGGAATAAGCTGGCTTACCAAAAGCGGCGAGTACCTGCAGGGATGCGTCTCCCCCTGCCATTGGTTCACGGGCGGAGGTATAGGGGATCCGGTAAACCCCGACCCGAGTCCATTGCCCGATGCTCCTCCCTATAATTCAGCCAACTATTACTGTTGCCACGGAACGCCGGGGCCCCAGGATGGCTCGGGAGCATGCGCGAAAGGACCAACGGATAGCGGCAAGACGTACCCCATTACCCTGACCAATTATGTGAAAAGTCTAAAAGCGCTGGGGTACAAGGGTTACACCTGGCAATATGACGACCTTGAAGGGACCATGACTTGCGATTGGGGAGAACAGATCAGTTTGACCCTCGTTCCCGACGGCGGTGTTCCTTACGATCCTGCGACCAAATGGGCGTACAACGGCAAAAAATGCTCTGGTGGTAAAAAAGGAAGCTACTCATCGCGGCTGGCTTGTCAGCAGGCGAATATGAAATACAAATGCGTTCCCGAGACATATGCGACTGGTCCCACCGTCAACTACTGTATTGTGGATCCCCAGGGGACCATGACATGGGATGCGTGCCAATCGAGTTGTACCAATTAAGGTGAGGTAACAACGTTGTTGATAGGATGGGTTCGACCTACCCATGCTTTTCAGCTACCTGGGCAACTGTGAAATCTTTTGATAAATCGGTATTTGGCTGATTTGCCAATTCTGGCATTTTGGCCAAATGATTAAGGATCGTTTCTCTGCCCTGCGGGATGCCGAGGCGGTCCATGCGGAATATCTTGATGTCGAGGCCCATCTGAAAAAAAGGGCGGCGTCATCGTACAGTGCGCGGTTTTGTAATTCTCACCTCCATTATCCAGTTGGAAGCCTTCTCCATCGCAACCCTTTTGCAACCATTAAAATAGATTCAGGGCCTGAGTACACACTCAGGCAGTCTGTCATAGGGCAATCTTTCTGCGACTTTGTTAATGGACAACAGGCTCCCCCACGACCTCTTTGCCATCTTCACTGAACAGGAAGTGGCTGCCTGTGCGAGGAATGAGGCGAGGTTGAGTAACAGGCGACCCACCGGAGATTAGCCCTACGGCTCTTGACTTCACCCACCCCCTTTTCCTGTCAGGCAGACGAACCAGGCTCCATCCATCCTCTGATCTCTCCAGATACACCACAGTCCCTTCATGAAGCCTGAAAAGAACGGTGTCCTTCTCCTCCGGACCGGCCAGGATATCTACCTCCTTTTGGAGAATTACTGCACGGTCATCGCTGCTGGTCCAATAATATTTGAGGCCGAAAGAGAGACCTGCAACGAACCAGGAGGAGAGAATCAGAAGGAGGATGTAATACAGCCATTCTGATTTATGAAAGAGCCGTATTATGAGGATCGCCCATAACAGGAGATTCAAGAGGGCAAAGGACCAGAACAGTTCATTCAAATTAAATGACTTCAGCCAGAAAAAAGCCGTCTCAATAAACCCGCGGGACTCCTCAATGGCATCCCGGGTCTGATCGCGGGCATGGGACAGATTGAAATTGAGATCCGGATCCCTCGGCATTAGGATCTGTGCCCGTTCGTACTCCAAGATGGCCCGGCCAAGCTGGCCTGCCCTGAAATAGGCGTTGCCAAGGTTGTAGTAGATCTGGCCCCCTCCATGCCCGGACCGGATCAACCGTAGGTACCCCTCTATCGCTTCCTGGAAATCGCCCACCTTGTAGGCCTGGTTCGCCTTGAAGAAACCCTCTTCCCACTCATCAGCCCTCGCCCCGTGGTTGGACGTTACGTAGAGCAACACTACGAGGATGGTTATGGATACCCGGATTCCTCTTCTCACCGGATCTCCCTTTCGATTTCTTTGATGAGCCTCGGGATCTCAGTATTCATCCTCCCCACCCCCCGGGTCTGACCCGTATAAATGTTGTTTTCAAGCTCTATCAAAATCGCCCGGAGCTTTTGGGAGGTACCGGAATCTACCCCTTTTGATGCCAATATGCCAGCGGCATCCTCAGGGGTGAGAGAAGCGAGGGTCAGACCGAAGCGGTCATTGAAATAATCCCTTATGCAAAGGCTCAGGCTATTAGCATCCTCCCTACCCTGTCGGCATTGTCGGACCAGGTTTTTGGCCGCCCTTTTTGCCCTGTGGACAGGCATTGTACGGACAGACCTCTTTTTGAGCCGCAACCCCAAGAAAGTAGATACATAGAGGAGAAAGGGCAGCAGAAGGGTCAGCCAGAGAAACAGCCCCTCGGACATAATCAAGGACCGGGCCTCAAGGTTTCTGACAGATGTGTGCAGGGGAAGGATATCATGGCCTAACTCTTTAACCTCCTGCTTCGCTGATTTATTAGCCCCATTTTGCCTGCCCGGTCCTGCCTCCACCATAATCATTTTTCCCTTTCCTGGGAGGACTATGAGAGGTTGCTTCGGGGTCTGAATAATGCGGTACTTATGGGTGTCGGGATCAAAAAAGCTTAAAGAGAGCGGAGGGATTTCAAAATCGCCCTGCTGTTCGGGCACCAAGGCCCATTTCATTATTTTAAAACCGGCTAACCCTTTAAGATCGGGGCGTGCCTCAAAAACCGGTTCATCGGCATAGACCTTTATATGGGCCAAGTCAGGCATCTTCAGGTCCGGGATACGGTTTACGTTTCCCCTGCCGCTTATGTGGACCGTCAGGGTAGCAGATTCTCCCATCCTTATTTTAGACGGCGCAAGCGTGGCCTTAATCTTGAAGCTGCCGACAAGGCCACTGAAACCCCCGGGCTTGCCCTTGTCAGGGAGGGGAACAACCTTCAACTCAAGCGCCTGGCTGGCGATGGTCACAGGCCTGCCCGCTCTAAAAAAAGGATCGTCAAAAAAGCCCCTCCGGGATCTTTTCGAATCATGAGCGGTCATACTCATTCGAGAGGGTTTAATGCCATAATTCCCCGCCTTGAGCCCCATCAGGCCATATGGGACTTCTATGATCCGGTACGTACTCCCATCAGAAACGCCCTGGTATTCCCTTGGCTTCTCCAATTGCTTGAAGGCAAGGTGATCGAGTTCCGGAAGTTGAAGGGAGATATCTGATACACTAATTTTCAAATAAAGCTTCAGCGTGTATAGGACCTGCTCTTCAACATATGTCTTTTTTGATGAAAGGGTGGCCATAAGAAATATCGGGCCCTTAGCAGGAGATTCAGGAGATGCGGCCTTGAGGATCGTCAGGGTACCGGTGTTGCTTTGAAATTCCTTTCCCCTGACCTTGACCTTAGCAGGCCCTACCTGAAAGGTCCCGGGCCTTGATGGCTGGATGTAGTATGTATAGTCGACGCTTGAGCTGAACTTGCCATTTATTATTTCAACCCGGCTTGAAGTTCCACCAGGGGATACCTGAAACGAATCCAATCCCCTTATGACAGGTGATGAATCGCAACTCCTGGCGCCTGATACCTTGATGGTCATCCTTATGGAATCAGAGAGTGTTGCCTCCTGCCTGTCCAATGAAAGTGTGATCGAGACCTCGGCACGAGTCTGGCATGGGACTAAAATAAAGATGAAAAACGTTAACAGCAGTATGATCTTCTTCATCCTACCAATCCTTTCCTGATAAGACCCCGCGTCGCTTCCCTCTTGGGGTTTGAAACTCTAAGTATTTTGAGCGATCCTCCTTGACGTTGTCTAACAGGGCCTCGGCCTTTTTCCTGTCCATCAGGGAGACGGCCTGACTGGCATCCTCATCCTTTTCCCTCTGCGGCAGGGCCTCTCGCGGCCGGAGGTCCCCTGAGAGATCTTTGGGAGGCCCTTGTTCTCCCTCCCGGGCCTTATCCTGCCCGGCCCCCTGTTCCTCATCCGGTTTTTTCTCCTGCCCCGGGTCATTGTCCATCTTTTTGTTCTGCTGATCCTTGTCTTGAGGGCCCTTTTTCTCAGCCGATTTATCAGAAGAAGACTCTTCTTCTCCCTCCCCATTTTTTCCGTCTTTGGGCTGATTCTTTTTGTTTTCTTCTTTTCCGGAACACTTCTGACCCTCTTTTTCTTCCTTTTTCTGCTTTTCTAATTTCCTGAGGGCAATTTCCAGATTAAATCTTGCATTTTCGCTTTCAGGATCGATCAAAATGGCCTTTTTGTAATGGGCCGCTGCCGAGGCAAAATCACCCTGTTTAAAGGCCGTATTGCCTAAGTTATAAGCCGCCTTCACCTGGGTTTTCGAGTCTTCCGCCCTTCTCAGCACACTGGAAAATGATGCCATGGCCCCCTTATAATCAGAGCCTTGGTAATTAGCACACCCCCTGTTATAACGATATCGCAGATCTTTGGGATTATCCATATCTGAGTTTGCATAGATCTTTTCAGCCTCGGCAAACCGGCCCAGCCTGTACAGCTCATCAGGATCTTCCGAGGCCAAAGCCGGAGTGCCCGGAAAAAGCCCCATTACAACAAGAAAGAAGATTACAAACCGCCTTTCCCCTTTTCCCTTCATCAATTCCCTAAATCCAATCAACCCCTCAAGGAGCAAAAAAAGGAAGGCAGCAATGACAAAGATGATAAAGCGCTCCTCATAAACCTTTATCTTACCGCTTTTCAGGGTGGCAGCCTCTGTTTTGGATCTGATGCCCTCAAAATACAGGAGGTCCAGATCGAGATCCCCGGCCACAGAACGGATATAGCTCCCCCCGGTTATGGAAGCGATTTTGCTGAGTCCCTCCTCGTTCAGTTTAGACAGAATAAGGTTGCCGTCTTTATCCTTTTTAAAACCGCCCTTCCCCTCCCCGGCAGGCACAGGTCCCCCGGAGGGATCCCCTATTCCAAACACAAAGATCTTGATTCCTCTCTTTGCCGCTTCGCGGGCCGCCTGAAGTCCTTTATTCTCGTTATCTTCGCCGTCGGTTATAAGGAGAATTACCCTGTCGGTCTCCGATTGCGTGTCAAATGAAGAGATAGCCGTCTCTATAGCCGCTCCGAGGTCGGTGCCCGGTACGGGGACAAGATCGGGGCCCAACGCATTCAGAAACATACCTAAAGCGCCATAATCTAAGGTCAAAGGGCATTGAGTAAAGGCAACTCCTGAAAACGCCACAAGGCCGACCCTGTCCCCCTGGACCACCTTGATGAAGTCCGTGATCTCCCGCCTGGCCCTCTCGAGCCTGTCCGGCTTGACATCCGACACCAACATGCTGGAAGAGACATCGAGAACAATCATGATGTCGACTCCCTTCTGGCTCACCTCCTGGTAATGGCTCCCCCACCGCGGTCCGGCCAGGGCCAATAGCATCAATCCCAATGCGGCCAGCAAAAAGGCGGATCTTATGATTCGTCTTCCCCTGCTGATATCCCCGGTCAGACGATCTAAGAGCCTGGGTTCGGCGAACCGTTCCATCGCCCTCGTCCTCTGGCGGTTGTAGACTATGAAGAGAAGGGCCGTTATTGGCACCAGCCATAAAAAATGGAGTATCCAGGTGTGGGCAAGGTTCATGGAATCACCCTCAAGATCCAGGTCTTGAGCAGGATCTCCAACCCGAATAAAACAAGCGCCGGGACAAGGAAGTAGTAGTAAAGTTCTTTAAAGTGAAAAAATTCCTTTACCTTCACGTCGGTCTTTTCCTCCCGGTCAATAAGATCGTATATCTCTGACAACTCCCTGCTGTCAGCGGCGCGGAAATATTTCCCTCCTCCAGTTTCAGCCACCTTCTTCAGGGTTTTTTCATCCAGGTCAACCTGCTGATGCACAAGGCGGGTTCCCAAAAAGGTCTTCACCCTGAAGGGCGCAGGGCCTTTGCCACCGACTCCGATGGCGTAGATCTTAACGCCTAATGCCCGGACCGCCTCAGCAGCCGCTAAAGGTGTTATTTCACCTGCATTATTTCTCCCATCCGTTAGGAGGATCAGGATTTTTGATTTGGCCTTCAGGTCTTTCAGCCTCTTCCCCCCGATGGCAATGGCAGACCCTATGGCAGTGCGGTCGCCGGCCATGCCGATCTTCATCTTATTCACTAATTCTAATAGAAGTCCTTTATCGACGGTCAGGGGCGATTGGGTAAAGGCCTCTTCACCAAAGACCACAAGGCCGATCCGGTCCGTGTCTCTTTTTTTTATGAAATCGTTGACCACCTTTCTGACAGCGGTCAGCCGGGACACGGGTTTATTGTCTAATTTGAAATCTAATGCCTGCATGGATCCTGAAGTATCAAGGCAGAGGATTATGTCCACGCCAGGGGATCGCACATCCCGAGACACGTTGTAGAACTGGGGACGGGCCGCTGCCAAGACCAACAGGACAAGGGTGCATCCTCTCAGAATCGTAGGGAGCCTCGCCAAAAGCCGGTTCCCGCCCCCTGCAAGGCCGGCCATCTTTGAGGTCATGGAATAAGTGATGCCGGAGGGCTTCCTCCACAGGGCAAAGAGAAGCCATCCCGCCACAACAAGGAGAAGCAGAAGCACGACCGGGTAAGCGAATCTGAACATCATCGACCCGCCTCCTCCGGCCTTTTAACCCTGACCCGGTCTGATCTCAGGCCCCTGGCCGACACGCCCTTGGCTCGGAGGTCTCCGTCAAACTCTGAGCCGGTTTCCCTGATATAGGAGAGCGCCTTTCTTATCTCATCATCCTTCTTAGCCGGCGTGGGCGCCAGATCCGCGAATTTAACAAGGTCCGCCTGCTGCAGCAGGGGAAGGAGCTGCCTGTCCTCCTGCTTCTGTATAGAGACGGCAATTTCCTGTGTGGTGTACTCTGCAGCGGGAAATCCCCTGAGAGATTCCAGATAGCGCCTCATGATTTCAGAAAACCGGAAGTAAAACTCCTTGATATGGCCCTTTTCAAAGAGCTCCTGAGATTCCAGTTCATCAATCTCTTTTTTGGCCAAGGTATGAGGGGGATCCTGGGATATACCAAAAGCCATCCTGTTGCGACGTCTTTTAATCCACAGGAAAAGCCCGATGCCTGCTGCGCAGGCTATCAGGGCAATAATCACCCACGGCAGGTATTTTATCAGCCCGGACTCTGTTGGGATAATCCCGTAGATCGGTTTTAATTGTGCCTCTTCAGGTTTTTTACCAAGGTTGGACAGGACAGTCAGCTCAACAGGGTCTGCTTTGAGGAATCCCTCTTTCCCTTCCCTGTCAAAATAGGTCAGGGAGAGAGGGCCGCATTTGAATCGGCCGATACGATCCACTAAGAGAGAGATCCTGATCTGTCCCGACCCTGTTTGACGGTCTTTAATGGTAAAGCCCTCAAGACCTTTGATCTGAGGACCCGGAGATAAGTGTGCGCCCTCGGGAAGATGGTAGGTGAGCGTAAGGAGAACGGCGCTTCCCACTTTGGCCGAAGGGGGATCCAGAGCAGCCATCAGCCCGACAGGGGAGTTGTCCGCACTGATTGCCGTCCCGGCTGCTCCAAAGCATAGGAGAATACAGGCAAAAACCACCCACCTGCCTTTCATTGCCTTCTCCTCCTCATCTCAAAGAGTTTGGTCAGTGGTTCAACTACCGGCCCGTTCGTGGCCAATTCCACGTGATCGATCCCTGCCCTTCTGAAGAGCTCTGTCAAATAGTCTGTCTGTTCTTTTCGATAGGCGCGCCATTTTTTTCTGAGTCGTTTGCTCCGGCTGTTGATCAGTGCCGTTTCTCCGGTCTCAGGGTCTTTAAGGGCTATCATGCCAACCTCGGGGAGGACCTCTTCGGCCGGGTCAGTCACCCGGATGACCGTGAGGTCGTGCTTTTTAGCGGTGAGCCTCAACGATTTTTCAAACCCGGTGTCCATACAGTCTGATATCAAAAACAGAATCGTATGGCGCTTCGCCACCCGGTTCAGGTAGGTAAGGACCGAATCTATGTTGGTGCTCAGGTCTTGGGGTTCATAGGTGAAAATCTCTTTGATAAGTCGCCACACATGAGAGGCCCCTTTCTTTGGGGGAATATACTTTTCGACTCCGGAACTGAACAGGATGGCGCCCACCTTGTCATTGGTGCGGATGGCTAAAAAAGCGAGCATGCCTGCCACTTCAGCCATTAATTCCCGCTTAAATTTCCCTCTTGTTCCGAAAAGGTGGGAACCGGAGAGATCTAAGATAAGGATAACGGTTAGTTCCCTCTCCTCATGAAAAACCTTGACAAATGGGCGGCCAAAGCGGGCAGAGACATTCCAGTCGATCGTCCTGAAATCGTCACCGACCTGGTACTCCCTGACCTCGGCGAACTCCATTCCCCGACCCTTGAAGGCGCTTTCATACTGGCCTGCAAACAGGTCATTGGCCAGACGCTTCGTGGTGAAATGAAACCTCTGGATCTTCTTGAACAACGCCTCTGAGAGCATCTCAAGGCACCTCGATCCGTTCTAATAATGTTTTTATAAGATCATCAGAGCTCATCTCCTCTGCCTCTGCCTCGTAGCTGAGAATAATGCGGTGGCGCAATACATCAGGGGCCATTGATTTCACATCCTGCGGCGTCACATATCCACGGCCGCTCAAAAACGCGTGGGCGCGTGAGGCCAGACCGAGCCAGATAGAGGCCCTGGGTGAGGCCCCATAACTGATCATGGATGCAATATCGAGATCAAATTCCTTTGGGTTTCGGGTAGCCATGGTAAGCCGCACAATATAATCCATGATCCGCTCCTCCATATGGATCGCATTCATGGTCTCGCTGGCAGATCGGATTTCAGCCACATCCACTATACCTTCGATATCCTCCACCACCCCGCCATAGACCCTTTCCATGATCTCCTTCTCTTCCTCGGCCGAAGGGTAATCGACCTTGATCTTCAGCATAAAACGGTCGATCTGGGCCTCTGGAAGCGGATAGGTCCCCTCCTGTTCAATCGGATTCTGGGTGGCAAGCACTAAGAATGGCCTGGCCAACGGGAAGGTGGTTTCACCGATGGTGATCTGGCGCTCCTGCATTGCCTCTAACAGGGCGCTCTGGACCTTTGCCGGCGCCCGGTTTATTTCGTCCGCCAAGATGATATTGTGGAATATAGGGCCTTTCTTTATTTCGAAGGTGGCAGTGTCAGGCCGGTAGAACTGCGTTCCTAATATATCCGCAGGGAGGAGGTCCGGAGTGAACTGTATCCTCTGAAAGGTTGTATTAATGGTAGCGGCCAGGGTTTTGACTGCCGTGGTCTTTGCCAGACCGGGAAGACCTTCCAATAAGAGATGTCCATCGCACAGAAGCCCGATCAGCATCCTCTCTATGAGGTTCCTCTGGCCCACAATAACCTTTTCTATGCCTGCCATAATCTGCCTGAGAACCAGGCTCTCTTTTTCAACCCTCCGGGTGATTTCCTGTATATCCATCAATCATTTTCCTCCTAATTTCACCGAGACATCTCTCTGTCTCTCTTAATCCTCATTAAATTCTGTTGCTTCTCGCAGGCATTCAAAAAGCTCCCAGCCCCTTGAAGCCGTGAATTGTCACCAAAAAAAATCTCATTATGTGGTCGAGCCCCGACTAAGACTTGACTTAACTATTATAGGGTCTTTGAATATAGCAAGAATATTCCTCTTTTCAAGATCATTTTTTTTGGCATTTTGCAGAAGCCCGTGCCAAAACCGAGACGTCATTACCTGAATCAGTTGACTTTTAAAAGCTATTTCTGCTAACAAGCCCTAATCAAATACGGAATTGAAGGAATCGAGATGTTTAACTCCATTGAAGAAAGTCCGCTTTATCAGATAGCCAACCCCAGGAGCATTGTTTTTTTTGGGGCGTCAAATAGTATCAGCGCTATGGGAACCAACCTTCTTATGTCTTTGCAGGCGGCAGGCTTTGAAGGCGCTATTTATCCTGTTCACCTCAAAGAAAAAAAGGTGCTGGATCTCAAGGCATACCGGAGTGTCCTGGATTTGCCGGAGGTCCCTGATTTGGCAGTGATTGTGCTCCCCACTAAGATCGTCAACCAGACACTTGAGGAATGCGGCAGGAAAGGTATCAGAAAGGTCGCTATAGTTTCCGGTGGTTTTAGGGAGGTCGGAGGCAGTGGGGTTGCCCTTGAAGAGGAACTAAAGGAGATTGCCGGAAGATACGGAATACGCGTTCTTGGTCCGAATTGTCTTGGAGTCGCCAACCTTCACCACAAGCTGAATACCACATTCATCCCATATGAAGGCGACCCCGGATTTATCGGTCTGGCATCCCAGAGTGGGAGCTTTGTTACCCAGCTCTTTGACTACCTCTCTAAGTTAGGGCTTGGATTCAGCACGGCCTTCAGTGTCGGCAACGAGGTGGATATTGATCTGATTGACTCCATGGAATATCTCGCTGCCTGCCCTAATACCAAGGTCATAGCCCTCTACATTGAAGGGATCAAGAGGGGGAGGCCGTTTATGGAAACCGCGAGATTGATTGTGCCTCATAAGCCGATCGTGGCCCTATATGTTGGCGGTTCCGAGACGGGTAGACGAGCCGGTTTTTCCCATACCGGTGCTCTGGCAGGTCCGGATGATCTGTATAGTGGTATGTTCAGGCAGAGCGGGGTTATCAGAGCCCAATCCGTCACCGAGCTGTTCGATTTCTGCTGGGTCTTGGGGGAGCTGCCCAGACCTAAAGGGCCCAGGGTGGTCATTCAGACCCATTCCGGTGGGCCAGGGGCCGCAGCGGCGGATTCCTGTGGGAGGGCTGGCCTCGAACTGCCTGACCTGTCAGACGATACGGTAGAGAAGCTGGCACCATTTGTCCCTCATACCGGTAGCGTCAATAACCCTGTTGATCTCACCTTTTCCAAAAATCCTAATGACTTCTTCTCCAGCATACCACAGATCCTCATCAAGGAAAAAATGGCCGATATGCTGTTGATCTACTTTTTTACCCCGTCTCAGGTCGTCAAGAGAGCGCTTATGCAGATGGGTTTGTCTGAGGAGGAGATTATGAATCAGGCCATGAAATTCACTGATCATCAGTGTAGCTCTATTGCCCGCCTCCTCGAAACAGATGACAAACCGATTATCGGTTATACCTTTCGCAGCCTTGAAGAACCATCTATTAGTGAGCTTATAAACCGGGGTATACCCGTGTTCCCGGGTCCCGAGCGCGCCGCGCGGGCCATGGCCGCCCTGGTTAAGTATGCGAAATATGTCCCCCCGAAAGCCTAACCTGAAAAATGGAACAACTCATTGACATGGGATTGAGATCCGGATAAATTTGTATCGCCTGTGAAAAGAACTTTTGGGGAATAATTTCCGACGATCAGAGAGCATGAGACGAAAAACAAAAACCAGGAAGAAACCGATCTCCCCGGTCCTGCTCAACAAAGAGCAGGAAGCCCTTATTACCATCTTACTTCGAGAGGTTGGGAGTGCCGAACCCGGTGAGCTTGTCGCCAAGGTGCCAGATTCGGCCTGTGCTCAAGCCCTCATAGCTCGCCTGCCATTAAACGATGTCTCTACAATTCCGCTGCTGTTGGCGCTAAGAGCCGGCTTTAAAGATAAAGGTGTCGGAAAGGCAATTAAGCGTGCCGTATTCAAGCTCAAGAGAAGCGGTGTCTCTACTGAAGAGTTCCATACCGAAGAGGGCGAGTCTTCAACTATCTTGAAGCCTTTCCGGAAAGAGCCTCCTCGCTGTTATGTGGGCGCTGTTGACGGAGCGGGACTCAGGGCCGTTGTGATCATCGTGCACCGTGGAGGCAAGGGCCGCGATGTAGGTCTCGGAGTCGTCTCTGACGAGCAAGATATCCAGGAGTTCTTTTACCGCAACCTCAGCAAGAGAAACGCAAAGGAGATGAAAGAGGGCTTTTCGCGAGATGCTGGACCGTTAGTGGAAACCTCACTGTCACACGCTGCAACTATTCTTGAAGAGTCCTACCTGAGGCACATCACGCTAAAATCAGATGTGCCCGCTGATTATCTTGAATTGAGACCGTGGTTACTGGAAAATGCCTCTCTCCTTGCGCGGCCGGTCGTCTATGACTTCATTCCCGAGACGTCCATTTCGGACACGGTCCTGACTTATTCCCGGCTCATGGAGCTCTTTGATCACGAACTGATGGAGTCTTGGTTGATTGAGATTGAGGCCTTGAGGCCTTTTATGGAAGATATGTTCAAGGTGGAGGAGAGCCCGATTGTCCTTACCGAGGCCCAGAAGTCTGACCGGGTTAGGGAGATTAAGGAAAAGTGCATGAGCAAAATCTTTTCCCCTGAGAGGCGTGAACTGCTGAAGCGCCGGTTAGAGGAGATGGGATACGTCTTTTTCAAGCTCGGGCAGGAAGAGACAGCCTGTCTGGCCCTTGCGGCGGCACATGCCGCGGATAAGGAGGGTACTATCCTGAAAGCCAATCCTGTCCTTGAAACCCTTTTGGAACGTAGCCTGACTTTTTACACGAAGGCCATGGAAGAGAGGGACCCAGAGCAAAGCCGGGAGAAAGGCGAATCATCTCCCATCATACTCCCCTGAGATAGGGGAAAGCTACTAAAGCATGCTTATTTGTTTTTGGACTCATACTCTTAATCGTAATCTTAATCATAATCGTTTTGAGTCCCGCC
>JAOZQV010000053.1:0-12463 GCA_029932035.1 Deltaproteobacteria bacterium
GCCCTGAGATATCGTCAAAAAACCAGCCGCAACTGGTAAACATATAAAGGGCCATGCGCTGGAATTCCAGGAGCTGAAATGCCTCGATTTGTTCGTCAAATCCAAGGGATCCTGCGCCATGGCGTTTTATGAAATGCTCCCGCTTTTGAGCAGTGGAATTGAGAAAGAGAGTAATGTATTCGTCCCTGGCCTTCCAGGGATCCTTGAAAAGCCGCCCTCCCCTTTCCACAAAGACACCTGCCAGTTCGTTGCCCAAACAGTCGAGGCCCTCCCTCAAGGGGGCCCGCCACTCTTGATTCCATTCCGGGGTCTGGCTGACACTGCACCCGCAGTCTGCGCACCACCTTTGGACGCCATGGGCGCAGCTCCAGGAGCTGTTTTCGACAATCCTTACCTCGTCCTGCGGAGGAAACTTTTCAAGAAATAGACCGTAGTTGGCAAGTTTGATCTCTCCTACCTGTTCTATATGATGGAAAAGCCATGACAGGGCAAGATCGCCAAACTTGAAATGGTGCCCGTAAGACTCCCCATCAGTGGCTAAGCTGACTAATTCCGGTCCATCCTGAGACACCCCAAATGCCTCTTCAATGCGGGCAAGAAAATTTTCGCCCGATGCTAAAAGCTTTTCATAAGCCACGGCCCTTGAAACCGGTCCGTCGTAAAAAAAGACATCAATAAAAGACCCCCCTCCCCTGCCAAACAATACCCGGTAAGGCCGGGTTGGGTTGATTCGCCCTCCTGTTACGTCCTGCCACGGTTTGTCCTCGGCCGGCTCTGCTAAGGGACGAACGGATTGGGCCTGTGTCGGGGATAGAATGGTGAACTTTACGCCCTCTTCAGCCATCAGGACTAAGGTCTCCGTATCCACTGCCGTCTCACTCAGCCACATCCCTTCTGCCGGACGTCCAAAACGGTGTTTGAAATCGGCAAGGCCCCAACGGATCTGGGTCAGCTTGTCCCTCCTGGTAGCCAGGGGCATGATAATATGGTTGTACACCTGGGCCAAGGCATTGCCATGTCCCTGAAAACGCTCACGGCTCAACCGGTCAGCATCTAAAATCTGACCATAGATCCATGGGTGCGCCTTCTCTAACCACGAGAGAAGGGTCGGCCCGAAATCAAAACTCATATACTCATAATTATTGATCAGATCCAGGATATGTCCATTCTCACCATGCAGCCGGGCCCGCGTATTTGGCCCGTAACATTCGCGGGTGATACGCTCGTTCCAGTCGTGGTAGGGAGATGCCGATGCCTGGCACTCTATTGCATTCAGCCATGGATTCTCACGGGGCGGTTGATAGAAATGCCCGTGGATACAGAGATATTTGTCAGTCATTTTTTTCCAACCATCCCGCTCAAATTCTACTGAAGACTCGGATGCTGAACTTTTCCAATAAAGATTTCGACCGGTGCGGTTAGGCATTCCACCGCAGGCGCAGAATTCGCAGAGGAAAAATATTATTTCTTTTCTGCTGAGAGGGCAGAAAAGAAATAACCGCCCTTCCGATTTCACCGGTATGCTTGAGAATACCCGAAGAACACATATCCTTTGGTGTTTATTTGTACCCCGTAGGGCTTGAGTTTGTTGTTTTCCGTCCTTCTCAACGGAAAACAACAAAAAAAATCAGTCTCTGCGTCCTTTGCGTCTTGCGGTGAATACAGGTTTTCCTAAATCTACATAGCTTAAACTTAACCGCACAGGTCGAACTTTTCGAAGAAAAATTCCTGCGCATGTCTTAAATCTTCTCTACCGCCATCTTTCCCCTGTCAAATGCCTCTAAGTTTTGAGCCAACCGACCGGAGGAAAGGAGCCCCCCAATGGCCTGCTCAAACCCCTGACGGTCGATCTGCAACATGTCAAGCATGGAAAGCGCCCCCAACATTACCATGTTGGAAAAGATGGGGTCACCCATCTCTAAGGCTATTTCAGTTGCGTTGAACGCCCAAACCCCCTTGCTTAGCTCTCCAATCCTACGAAGAACTTCGGATACATCCGGATAGGGCGTCTGACCTGATATGATCTCAATTGGATGGATGGGCCTGGTATTGATAAGAGAAACCACCGATGGGTTGCCGTATTGCCCTAATATTCTGAGCCCCTCCACAGGTTCAAGCGCCATAAGCAGATCGCATTGCCCTTCAGGGATTAGCGGCGAGAACTGGTCTTTGGCAGAAATCCTAAGGTGACTCATCACCGCTCCCCCTCGCTGGGAGGCCCCATAGGTCTCCCCAATGGTGATGACGTACCCTTTTGGGAGGAGTATCCGCCCTAATACCTGAGAGGCTATGACGTTCCCCTGGCCGCCAACTCCACCGATAATTACGTTAAAGGGGTCTTTTTGGAAAACCATTTAAACCACCTCCTTCCGGATTGCCAAAGAGGGGCAAATCTCCGCACAGACCCCGCATCCGGTGCAGATAGCCTCATCAATGCGGGCTCTCCCAGCAATCTCGTCCCATATCAAACCGGGGCATTTAAAGACCCGGGTGCACAGCCGGTTGCAGCCACATCTTTCCCCGAGACAGAGATCCTGATCCACCTCCATGTTGAACAGTTTTTTTTGGGTTCGGCCCCGAACCAGGGCGCATTCACGTCTGAGAATCAGGACCTTAACCCCCTCTACGTCCTGAAGCAGCCTAAGGATAGTCTCAGTAGTAGCCTTCATGTCAAAGGGATCCCCCACCTCTACCTGAGCCCCCAAGGCCTTGCATATAACCTCGAGATCCAGGATAGGCGCATCCTGCCCGCTGGCGGTTTTGCCCGTCCCTGGGTGGGGTTGGAAGCCGGTCATGGCCGTGGCGCTGTTGTCCAAGAGTAACAGTAATAGATTCGATTTGTTGTAGCTGGCATTGGTTAAGGCCGGCATGACAGCATGGTAAAAGGTCGAGTCACCGGAGACCGCTATCACCGGCTGATCAAGGCCAAAGGCGTTGAGCTGGCCGAACCCCCCGGCAAGACCTGTGCCTGAACCCATAGCATGAAGGGTTTTCATCTGGCTGAATCCTGATGGACCTATGCCAAGCGAATAGCAGCCGATATCACCCGCCACAAAACCATCCCGGCCATCTAAGGCAAGGGCATTCTTGATCGCCCAGTAGGTCGCCCGGTGAGGACATCCGGCGCAAAAGCCGAGCGGCCGTTCAGGCACAAGCTGGTCTGAGATCTCCTTGGCCCGGAGGGCATATTCAGCAGATACCGGCTCATAAAATACCTCTAAGATATCCTGCAATGTTGAGATAACAATATCCGGGTTAAGCTCACCGATATCCGGTAGGGTGCCGGTGGCCTTTCCTGAAAAGCGCTTGAGACCCAGATCAACGCAATTCTGGGCAAAAAGCTCTTTTACATTGTTTTCCAAAAAAGGGCTCACCTCCTCTACAAAGAGGACGTGGTCTGCCTTACTGAGGTGGTTCAGCACCATCTGTTCAGGCAACGGCCAGGTTGTGCCTAACTTGAGGATACCCACTCTCTCGTTCAGGTCCAGATTCGCCACCGCCTCGAGGCTATACATCCAGCCGCTCCCGCAGGTAATGATCAGAAGCTCGGGCTTTTCAGGCCCGCGATAGAAATTAAAGGGGGATGTCTCGAACACCTGTCCAGCACGTTCAAGCTTCTCTCGGAGAAGCTTGTGATTGGTCAACACAGGCAGGGCAATTCGGGGTCTTGATGTGTCGAAACGGGGCTTTTTTGTCGGGCGAGGGAGTTCATCGAGAAGGACATTCCCCCGGGCATGGGATACGCGGGTGACAGTCCGGACCAGGACAGGGAGACCCAGGTCTTCGGATAGATCGAAGGCCCATTTGGTCATCGCTTTGGCCTCCTGAAATGTTGCCGGCTCTAAGAGAGGGAGATCCCCGAGTTTGGCAAAGGCACGGGAGTCCTCCTCGTTGCTGGATGAAAGAGCGCCGGGATCATCTGCCACTATTAGGACAAGACCACCCTCACACCCTGTGAGGTTGAGGTTGAGCAGGAAATCAGAGGCCACATTGAGACCGTTCTGTTTCATGGTGCAGAGTCCCCTCAGGCCTGCAAAAGAGGCGGCCGCTGCCACCTCCAGGGCAACTTTTTCATTGACCGACCACTCCACATGAAGCCCGAATTCATCCGCCACTCCGGCGAGTGAACCGGTGATTTCAGACGAAGGATTTCCCGGGTAGGCGGCACAAACCTTAATGCCAGCCTCAAGGGCCCCGCGTGCAATGGCCTCGTTTCCCATCAAAAGGACGGTTTCTCCGGGTGTGTCTTGGGCGATAATACTCATCACGGGGCCTCCTTAGATTCGGATTGTATCTGCTGGATTAACTCGCGAGACAGGGTAAGATACCCATCCTCAAGCTCTCCCCTATCCTTTAAGGCATCGATGGCTCGTCGTTTTTTCAAGAGCGATGCCTCCTTGAGATGGCTTAGCTTATCCCCTGGCAGGGGCTGTGACTCGATCACTCCCTTTGCCTCAGCACGTTTGACAAGTTCCTCGCCTCTCTCCGTGCGGACAAGCACTGTATTCCATCCTTCCTCACCTTCTACTGTTCCAACAGAGATATCGGAAAACTCAGATGTCATATCAGGACAAACATGGCAGCCGGGACGGATAAAAGAGCGGATCTCGTCCAAGGGTATATCGTGCAATTCGTCCCCAGCGGTTATTTTCATAATCCTCTCCGGGGGCGGGGTGATATCGACCTTGCCAATGGTCCGGTCACCAAAACGTTTCTGGAGAAAGCCCATAAAAGATTTATAGTCAAGTGCCCAGGTGCAAAACAGCCCGATGACCAAATCCACACGGTCAATAGGGGTGCGCTTCTCTAAGGAAGAGGTTCTCATCTTGGCCAAGGCGAGAACCATGCAGGGGAGACCCACAATGCCGATCCGCTCATCCCCGGTCCAGGGTCCCCTGTTCAAGGCCTCCAGGGTGGGACCGGACGTGTAGATAGAGCCGGTGCAGGCCATGATATCTTCCCTACCACTAACAATGTGCCCCCGGGGAAGCAGATTCACCTCCCTGTCTGTAAGAACAGCAGCATCGATGACCCCCTCTTTAATGGCGAGATCGGTCAGGGCAGAGACCACTCCACCGTTCTGGACCCTGCCAGCCCAGACGGAATCACAGGCCCGTGCCATCAATACACTGCGGACCATACCCATTTCGATCTCCTTATAAGGACCACCGAAAAGCCTTTGGTGAAGCTCATTCAGATCCACCTTCCCCCTGGGACAGTAATTAAAACAGCGTCCCTCAGCAAGATCGCATTCGTCAAGTTTGACTATCCGGCCTTGCCACGAACGCAGGTAAGGACAGAGCGACACGCAGGCCCCGCAAGACACACATAGATCACGATCAAATACTCTCTCTTCTAAAGCCCTAAGCCCTCCATTCATCATCTTTTCTCCTACTTCAGAGATCGTCAAATAGTTAGTTCCTGCCTAACGCAGGATTGAGTTGGAGATTCTTTTTAACAGAAATATGGCCCAAGAGTCAACGTATTAAGGGCCGTGGGAACAAATTACGCGGAGATTGAGCTGGATTATGAACAACCCCATAAAACAAAAGGCTCCCATTGAAACGCTTTCGCAATTTCAATGGGAGCCTGATCCGATTATATGTTATATGGGACCTATTTTTAATATAGCACTGTTGTGGACCTCTTACGCAGGACCCGTATCACCGGATTTCTCGTTGTTAAAAACAATGGTAGCCCCAGCTTTGAGGGATTCTATATACTCTTTGACTGCCGTATCTTTCTTTTGTGCAACAAGATAATTTGATATACGCTCGCTCATTTCAGAAAGTGGCGCTTCCCTCGCTTCCTTGCGGTCAAGGACCTCAATGACATGATAGCCGAAGCTCGTTTCCACAACAGGCCCAATCTCACCAACCTTTTGGCTGAAGGCTGCTTCCTCAAAGGCCGGTACTGTTTGTCCACGGCCAAATACACCTAACATCCCACCCTTTGATTTACTCGGACAGTCAGACACCTCAGCCGCAATAGCCTCGAAGTTCTCACCCTTTTTTTCCACTAACTGCTCCCGAATCTTTTCAACCTTTTCCCTCTTCCGGGCTTTGGCCGCTTCATCATCTTCGGGTTTAACCGCTATCAGGATATGCCTCACCTTTACGCTTTCCGGCACCTGAAACTTTTCCGCATTATCCGCGTAAAATGCCGCTATCTCTTTGTCAGAGGGAACAGCGATATCAGCAACCTGCTGTTCTATCAGCTTCTTAATCCTAAGATTTTTACCCACAGACTCCCGCAAATCCTTTTCTGTGAGACCGATACTCTTGAGATATTCCTCAAGTTTGACTTCCGGAGGCAAGGATTCTTTCAATTGCGTCAAAGCCTGGTCGATCTCTTCATTCTTTACGACGACATTCTGCTTTTTGACTGCCTCTGTCAACAGGATCTCAGCGATCATACTGTCCAAGGCCTTCTGGTTCAACTGGTGTCGGATCTCTGTCAACTTCTCGGGAGGAAGCGTTTCCGCCTGGGGCCCTAACATCACTTCGATTCTTTTATCAACCTCACCCCTTGTGATATTAACATCATTAACAGTAACAAGTACGCCATCTTTTCCATCCTGCTGGCTTAACGCCCATCCGTTAAATGCAAATGCCCCCACAATCAGGATAAGAACAGCAATGGATATTCCTTTTGCCAATGTCAGTTTTCTTTTTTTCATTATCGATTCCTTTCTAGTGTCCGTCCAGAAATGAGGATTTTTATTCAAGATCAAGGCATGCGAAAAAAATAACCACAGGCATATATTTAATATTCCGAGGATTGTTTTTTAAGCATAACACAGATATTGGGTAAAAAGACCATTTGTGGATGGACACTATCTAATAATTGATGACCTGTCTTGTTAAATCCTTCAGTTCCCTGCCAGCCTGATCCAATCTTTATCGACCCTATCGCCACCTTCCCTACATGATATTGCTTTCACGGTAAAGTCCTTTCTTGTGCCTCGTGTGAACAAGCTACTGCACTATCCTTTCCGCAACCTTTCCTGAACATTACAATTCGGTAAGGTGTTTGTGAGTGGAATTGAGGGATCCTGGGATTCTGGATACTTGATAATAGCTTCTGGATACTGGATGAGAGGATGTACTGGATTGAGGGATTGAGGGGATGGATGATTGGGTGAACGATGCAGGTCGAGTATCACCGGGACAATATCCGGAAAAAACTCGGCATAAAGAACGAGAAAATAAACCTCAGATCCCACCTCCTCTCCCTCCAATAACCCCTGCTTGTCACCATCGGTTTTCCCGGTAAATTTCTTCAACTTTTGGCACGGATTTCACGGATGACGCGGTTTTTGTCCGTGTGTGTCTGTGTGTGTCTGCCTTCCCTATGAAATGCTCCTTTCTTTTCTATTTCATCAGGGTTTTCCCAGTAAGGTTTTAGGGTTGACTTCTGATAAACCCTCGAATATCAGTACATTTTAGAATCTTATTGCTGCTACCAAAATCGGCAGGGTGGAGTCAGAGCTCAGGAATAGAATTGAGTCATTTACATTTTGATGGATGTCCCGCAGAGCGTTTCAGTCCGCCAAAGAGGTTCTTCTGACAGAAGGAGACCTTTGAAAAATGCTCAATTTTGGTCAACATCAAGGAAGATGAGAATTTTAATCACAGGAATATATTGAATATTTCGAGAATTAAAATTTAAGTCTGACGTAGAGATTGGGCAAATAAGCGCGGAATTCGAAAGAGGGTGTTTTGCAAAGGTCGCAAGGCATCTATTTTGTCAGGAGCATACCCAACAGATGACAAAGCCAAATCCATCGTGAGATGGTGGCGGAAAGCCACGGGTCTTCAAAATCTAATCCTGTTGTCTATTTAGCTAAATTTCCAGCGGAAAGACAGCCGAGTTGTTTACCCCGTTGAATAGGGCTCCCAAGAGGAAATTCAACTGGGGCCGGGTACCACATCGTTTTGGACAGGATAGACGGGATATACAGGATAGATATCCAATCTGCGCCTATCTGGTAGATCTGCGTCCCATTTAAATTAAAGATTCTGTGATCTCGGGGTTCCCCATGGTCCCCCGTCCCTTAGTGCCCACCCCGGATAGATTTTTCGTTGATATCAGATGCGAGAACCAGCACAGGGCCGTTCCGCACTCACGACAAAATATATAGCTATCTGTGGTATTTTCCTATACCGGCATTCTTATCAATTATAGGAAATATTATTCTTGACTTTTCTTCCCATAATGGTATATTATGATTCTATAGGAAAATATTTCGAGGGATATTTGATGTTTATAGGAAGAAAAAAAGAGCTTCGATTGCTGCATGGTATCATCAGTGCCAACAGGGCAACCATAGGAGTCGTTTACGGAAGGCGGCGGATCGGTAAGAGTGAGCTTATTAAGAAGGCGTTTGAAAAACAACGGGTGCTTCTGTTTGAAGGCCTTGAAAACAGGCCCAAACAGGATCAGATAGACAATTTTCTTTTTCAATTGTTCTACCAAACAAAAAAGGGGTTTTACAATAAAAGGCTAAAGTCGTGGGGGGAAGCCTTCCTGCTGCTCTATGAAGAACTAAAACGAAATCCGACACATGTTGTTTTTGATGAATTTCAGTGGATGGCAAATTATCGCAATGAGATTGTCTCCGAGCTGAAACCGATCTGGGATCTGTATATCTCTGAAATTCATGGCATAACACTTATCCTCTGCGGGTCCATAGCCTCTTTCATGATAAAAAGGGTGGTGAAATCAAATGCATTTTATGGGAGGACAGATCTTGTAATTCATCTTAAGAATTTTTTGCTCCCTGATACAAAAGAGATGCTGAGGGGAAAAGGAGTAAGTGAAATAATCGAGGCCCAGATGCTTCTTGGGGGGATCCCCAAGTATTTAGACCTTGTCAGGGAAAAGCCTTCAATTCGTATGGGAATAGAAGAACTTGCGTTCACGGAAACAGGTTACCTGACAGACGAATATGAGCGAATTTTTCTCAGTCATTTCGGAAGGAATCCTGAATATCAGAGGATTGTGAGAGTTCTTGCCAGGCATCCCTATGGCCTGTTTCGTCAACGGATTTCTGAAGAAGCTGCCATTGATCGAGGCGGAGGGCTAACAACACACCTCAAAAACCTGGAATCAGCCGGTTTTATTTCATCTGTGACCCCCTTTCACAAGGGTCATAACTCACGACTCCTGAAATACTATCTTTCAGATGCGTACCTGCGGTTCTATTTTTCTTTTATCCGACCTAATCTCAAGAAAATAAAATCAGGAATCCACACCTCCATGTTTGGAAAAATTGCCCAGTCCGGTTCATTCAGCGTATGGATGGGACGGTCATTCGAGTATCTTTGTATTGAACATGCAGCAAAGATAAGTAAAATCCTCGGGTTTCCAGGAATTGAATTCACTTTTGGACCGTATTTCAAGGCCCTGAAGAATGACATCCCTGGGGTCCAGATAGATCTCCTTTTTGACAGAAAAGATAATGTCATCACATTGTGTGAAATGAAATATTCATTAAGCCCGGTTGGCATAGACATTATTGAGGAAGTTGAAAGAAAGGCTGAAATAGTGCAGACCAAATTCAAGAACAAGACGATTCAAAAGGTCCTGATCTCCCGAAGCAATCCGACATCTGATTTAACTTCATCCGGTTTTTTCTATCGGGTCATAAAACCCGAGGAGTTCTTTTGAAGGGCAACTCCCTGACAAGCCCAAAAGCAGAACAGTGTAGAAGATGTAAGTTGGATCTTCATTTTGATCATTTTAGAAGTTTTTGTCCGTGTGCGTCTGTGTGTGTCTGTGGCCAATGAAGGAACAGCTATTTCCCTGAAAAGGGGAAGGACAATAATTCGATCAAGTCCTCCCTTGAAAAGCTCTTAAGCACACCCGAATCGGTCTCTTTTACAATGCTGTCCATCAGGTTTCGCTTCTTTTGGATGATGGCGGATATCTTTTCCTCTAAGGTGCCTTCCGTTATTAGCTTGAAGACATGAACACCGCGTCTTTGCCCGATTCTGTGAACCCTGTCCGTTGCCTGGTCTTCCTTGGCAGCATTCCACCACCTGTCATAATGAATGACGATTGACGCGGCCACCAGATCAATACCTACACCCCCGGCCCTGAGGCTTCCTAAATATACGCGGCAGTCAGGATCATCGTTGAACCGGGATATGATTTCACCCCTGTTCCGGCTTTTCCCGGTAAGGGTAACAAAGTCCACACCCTCTTTCTGCAGAAATATTTCCATGATCCTTATCATTCCCAAGAACTGGCTGTAGACAACCACCTTTTGTCCGCTGTCGAGACTCTCTCTCAGGAGTTCCTTAAACAGCTCCCACTTGCCCGACTGGTACTCCTCATAATCATCCATCCTCTCCTTAATCATGGCAGGATGGTTGCAGATCTGTTTGAGCAGGTTCAGCAGGGCAAAGATGTGGATATAGGGGATGGTCTCCTTGTCGTTCCGCAGGGACTGCAGCAACCCTCGACCCCTTGAGGCAATTGCGTCCCTGTAAAGCTTCACCTGATCCTCACTGAGTTCACAGGTCCTGATATCTTCGATCTTTAGAGGAAGATCCTCAAGGACTGTCTCCTTCCGGCGACGGAGTGTAAAGGGTGATATAAGCCTGGTCAATACCTCCTGTTTATCGCTGTCAGGGTCAAGCTCAACAGGCTTTACAAAGGCGGTCTCAAAGTCGTGGTCTGTCCCGAGATAGCCCGGGATTGTCAGATCGAAGAGGGCCTTTAACTCCATCAACCTGTTCTCAATCGGTGTCCCGGTCAACCCTAACTTCATATCCGCCCTAATCTCCTTTGCAGCCAAATAGGACAGTGTCTGCGGGTTCTTGATGTACTGGATTTCGTCAAAAACAGCCAAACAAAAAGGAATATTCTTCAACTTATCAATATCCCTTCTCAGGATCCCATAGGAGGTTAGCAATAGATTGCTCTTTCCGACGGCATCTTCAAAATCCCTCTGGCCCCCATGATACACAACCGGTTTCAAACCCGGGGCGTGCTCGCCCATCTTGTTGTTCCAGTGGCTCAAAACAGTGGTGGGACAGACCACTAAGAAAGGATTATCTATCTTTTCATGCTCCCGCATTCCAACCATAAAAGACATGACTTCATGGGTCTTGCCCAGACCCATATCATCACATAAAAGCCCTCCTAATCCATTTTCAAAAAGAAAACGGATCCACTCCACTCCCAGTTCCTGGTAAGGCCTGAGGGTTGAAATCATCCCATTAAGTTTTGGCAGGGATGCGACAGGTTTGAGTTCAAGCATTCTCTTGAACAGGTCAACCTCTTTGCCATTCCCTGTCACGTCAATGGGACTCCTGGCGCCGGCCTTTACACGGAAAAGATCCATCCGGGCAAGCCCGATCTCACTCGACCCTGCAGATGATTTCTCCTCTTTGTACCGCTCCAGGACAGTATCAAGACTATCCAGTTCAGGAGATTCACAATCAACCCAACCCCCATCAGTGCCGATGTAACGCTGCCCCTCCTTCTTGGCGCTCAGAATTTCAGCAAGAGAGATGAACCTGTTTCCAAAGCCATATTTTACAGAAAGCCAGCACCAGTCCCTGTCCAAAGACTCGGGGCTGATCTCTATCCGATCAAATTCTCTTATGATTTTGAGGGGCTTCAGGTCTTTATCCACCAGGCGTGATAACTTGGGATGGTCATTCACAAATTCGTCAAAAAAGATAGGGACCTGGGACTTTTTAAGCACCATTTTCACCGGCGCTCTGAACTTTCTCTCTGCCCTCCCCTCTAATTCCAATTCCGCAAGGATCCCCATTTCCTTGATATATATGAGATCACCATAGCGAAAACGCTCCAGGTCTTCCCTTTCAAAAAATCTTGACTCTCCATCTTCCTGAATTAGCTGGATCAGGGGCCGAACCTCTATGTCTAATTGAGTGCTCGTGCTTACCTTGAAAATCGATTTGAGCGGTATGGGGTGTATGGCCAGTTTATGCTGGTTAGGAAGAAGGTCATCAAAAGCGGTGAGTAGCCTTTTTACCTTGATGCGCGGAATTATCATGCGAAAGAGAGCCTCCCCTCCTCTCATTTTGACAGAAACAGTGAACGATCCTGAGGTCTCCTCAATGGCAGGATGAAAGGTACAGGCGTCAGGTCCGAACTCCCGATATCCATGATAGGCAACCCTGTACCAGAAACTCTCCTCCATAACCTGTCGTCGCGTCTTAAAGCCCTTATCGTGCATCATGCGCTCATTCTCTGTGAGGGTCATTAGCGCAAGTCTCTGAAGAATCGTGCCTCTGCTGGGAATAGAATCGCCTTCAGGGACCTTGCCGCACCGCTCTAAGAATCTGGACCGGTTAAGCCCATCTGTCATGTAATAGAGCATCTCCTCTCCAGAGGAACCGTACACCTTTATCGCTCGTTTTTCATTAGACCCTAAAAACCGCATGCTGACCGTCTCAGGTCTTTCCTTTGAGCCATCCGCCAT
>JAOZQV010000053.1:12563-13872 GCA_029932035.1 Deltaproteobacteria bacterium
TTTTCGCTTTGCCGGCCTTTTTGGTTTCTGCTCTTCCTTTTTTTTCTTTCATTCGATACTCTTGTCGTGACTACTCACGTAGTCAGGCTGAAGCTGTTTAGGCTGAAGGCTGAAGGGGTCCGAAAAGAACGATTGCCGCACTTTGGCGGAAAAACACCTGCCCGCCATCGCGAGCTCAGGCGAGGCGGGCGGGGCCGATTTTTGCATCAGACATGGCTTCAAAGTGCGCAGTATTCCCGCTTTTCCTAATCCCGCGTTCCGCGGGACCTTTAGCCTACCCACCAGTTACCTTTTGTATTTTACACTCAAAAACCAAAAAAAAGAGTCCTTTGCGATCTTCGCGTCTTGAGTCCCGCCGATAGGCGGGATAAAAAACATTCTCTCACTTACCCGCAATCCAAAATCGTGCCTAAACAGGGTTTTCGTTCAAGCACTAAATACATCCCCGGCAGAACGTAACCTCAGCGATTTTCCCCTGAATGAAGTGGGAAATTTCTGCGCCCAGTTGACATACCAGATCGCCATCGCCTCCGCAACCCCGGAATCAACCACTGATTTATGGAATTTCTCCCAAAACTCATTGATATTCTCTGATTTTTGTGTCATTTTAAAAAACCTCTAAAACTCCGGCATCAGGGTCATCCCACCTTTTGGGAGCCTGACACGAAGCCCTCCCTATTCGGCGAATGTTTTAGAGATTGTTCGTCCTTCCGTACCTGGCCACTGTTACAGGGGCGAGGAATGGCATCACGGAAACTTGCTAAATCAGGATTTATCGTACTATCCAGAATATGCTACTATTGTCAACTGCAGAATATGATAATATTGGATATCTGTTAATGTGTATGCTATATGTTAACTATTCAATTATAGGGAAAAAATGAAAACAAATCACACAGTAATTAATGGCGACAGCCGCCATATGGCAGAATTGTTAGATAAATCGGTACATCTTGCTTTAACCTCCCCGCCTTATTGGCAATTAAAGGACTACGGAACAAATGACCAAATTGGCTACAATGAAGATTATGAGAGCTATATAAACAACTTAAATCTCGTATGGAAGGAATGTTACAGGGTTCTTGATAATGGATGCCGCCTGTGTGTAAACATTGGAGACCAATTTGCGAGGTCGGTCTATTATGGTCGTTATAAAGTCATACCAATCAGAACAGAGATAATTAAATTCTGTGAAAGCATAGGCTTTGATTATATGGGGGCGATAATTTGGCAGAAAAAAACTACTACCAACACTACGGGGGGAGCCAGTATAATGGGAAGCTTTCCAGTTCCCCGTAATGGCATTTTG
>JAOZQV010000378.1 GCA_029932035.1 Deltaproteobacteria bacterium
GAAAAACTCTTATTCAGAGCAATCTGCGGGAAAAAACCGGTGTAACAGTTGTCGGTCTTTGGGAGAGAGGCCGATTTAAAATACCGCAGCCACAGACTCGAATCGATTCCACAACTGTGCTCGTGCTTGCCGGCTCGGCTGAACAGCTCAAAAAATATGACGAGGTCTTCTCCATTTACCGTGTTTATCACACCACCGATGCTCCTGTTCTCATATTGGGTGGCGGCCGTGTCGGGCGTGCAGCGGCACAGACCTTGGAAGAGCGACAGATTGTTTATAAGGTTGTGGAGAAGAATCCGAAATTCATTCAAAATAATGAGTATATTCAAGGAAATGCTGCCGATCTTGATACCTTGAATCGGGCCGGCATACGGGAAGCTCCATCTGTAATTATTACCACTCATGATGACTCCATGAATATTTATCTCACCATCTATTGCCGTCAACTGCGATCCGATATCCAGATTGTCAGCAGGGCAAATCTGGACGGAAGTGTTTCCAAACTGCATAGGGCTGGAGCAGACCTTGTTATGTCACAGGCTTCCATGGGAGCAAATACGATAATTAATCTTCTAAAACCCAATAAAATAGTGATGTTTGCAGAAGGACTGAACATCTTCCGCGCGACGGTACCCTCAGCCCTTGCGGGTAAATCTCTTGCTGAAAGTCAAATCCGGAAACAAACGGGCTGCAGCGTAATAGCTATTGGTAGAGAGAATAAATTGAGCATTAGCCCCGAACCCTCGGTTCTTCTTAGGGAAGATGATGAAATGGTCTTGATTGGGACGAGCGATGAGGAAAAACGTCTCATGGAGATCTATCAATAACCATCGAGCCATTGCAAGGGTGTGGACGTCAAAATATGGGTATGTCTGTGAGGCCTCTTCTGGCAGGGGTATCGAGGCCGAACTGACGCCGGGCTTCGATTATTTAAGAAAGAAAATGGATGATTTCAAAAGGACGAGTTGAAGGGTAGGGTTATGGAGAGACTTTCGGACGGTTTTGTCGTGTTTTGCAAACGGGGATGCGCGACTTGCATTATGGTCGTACCGGTAATGAAGGAGCTCAGGGAGGGTGATCAGGCGCTCACCATCTATACTCAAGATGACCCTGCATTTCCGGATGGGATACCGGGCGTGATATATGATACGGAGCTTGAACGATCCTATCATCTCCATATCGAGACGGTTCCCACGCTGATTCGTGTGGAAAACGGCGAGGAGGTTGCGCGGGCAGTGGGTTGGAACCGGGCCGAATGGCGTGCATTGACCGGGATGGAAGTCCTGGGAGAGGGCCTGCCGGATTTACGCCCTGGGTGCGGTGCAAAGAATGTTGAACCCGGAATTGCGGAAGAGCTAACTGTTCGTTTTGGAGGGGTCTGTCTTGCTTCACGGCGTATAGAATCCCCACAACTGGAAGACGACGTTGAAACCTGCTTTGCCCGCGGGTGGACGGACGGTATGCCCGTGGTCCCGCCGACCGAAGTTCGTGTGGTTCGCATGCTTGAGGGGACAACGCGATCTCCCGATGAGGTGGTTGGTGTCATTCCGCCCAACCAGGCGCTGTGCACTGTTGAGAAAGTGGCGATCAATGCGGTCATGGCCGGCTGTAAGCCCGAGTACCTGCCGGTGGTGCTCGCCGCGGTTGAAGCGGCTTGTATGGACGAATTCTGCCTGCACGGCCTCCTGGCCACAACCTATTTCTCGGGTCCAGTGGTGATTGTTAACGGACCTATCTCCAGGGCCGTTGGTATGAACTCGGGTATAAACGCCCTTGGCCAGGGAAACCGTGCCAACGCGACGATCGGTCGAGCACTCCAACTGGTGGTGCTAAACGTGGGAGGAGGTCGTCCTGGAGAGATCGACCGTGCCACATTGGGGAATCCCGGCAAGTATACGTTCTGCTTTGCAGAAGACGAATCCGGGTCACCCTGGGAGCCTCTCTCGGTCGAACGGGGGTTTGAGGAAGGAACATCCACGGTGACCCTCTTTGCGGGAGACGGGGTTCAGGCAGTATTTGACCAGCTTTCACGTACAGCCGAATCCCTTGTCCGAACCTATGCGCTCTGCCTGAGGAACGTGGCCCATCCCAAGATACCCATGGCTGCCGACGCTATGCTGGTGGTATCCCCGGAACACGGCCGGATCTTCCATGATACCGGGTGGACGAAGTCAAGATTGAAAGATGAATTGGACAAACTTCTTCAATTCCCAGGGTCTGAGCTGGTACGTGGGGCGAAGGGCATTGCCGAGGGGATCCCGGAAGAGATGGAGGCTGCAATGCTTCCAAAATTCCGTCCGGGCGGTTTTCACATCGTTTATGCCGGCGGTACGGCAGGACGGTTCTCCGCAATTATCGGCGGCTGGGTCGCCAGCGGGCCAAGAGGGAGCCAATCTGTAACAAAGGAGATTCAACCATGACGGCATCAACCTTTTTACTGGATCCCACCGCGGAAAGTTCACCGGACAGGCGGGAGCGGTTGTCACGTCCCAAGGACCTGGACGGGCTTACCGTCGGGTTGTTAGACATTTCAAAGGCCCGGGGGGACATATTCTTAGACGAAATAGAGAAACACCTCACCGGGCGCGGCCTGAAAATCAGGCGGTATCAAAAACCGACCTTTGCGAGAGTGGCTCCCATCGAACTCAAACAGGAGATCAGTACACAATGTGATCTGGTGATTGAAGCCCTTGCAGACTGAGGGTCGTGCACGTCATGCAGTGTGCATGACATCGTTGATTTGGAAGGGCGTGGCGTGGCAGGCGTATATGTTGCCTCAACAGAGTTCAAGCAGGCGGGAGAGTCACAGGCCCGGGCACTTGGTTATGATCCGGCAGCCGTGTATGTGCCCCATCCCATTCAGGACAGGACGGATGAAGAAATGAAGGAGATCGCACAATCTGCAGTCGGAGAGTTAATGAAAGCGATCAGCGCGGTCTAAAAGGGGCGAGAGGCTAAATATTCAATATATTCCTCTGGTTAAAATCCTCATGCGCCTTGATCTTGACCGAAATTGAACGTTTTTCAAAGGTTTCGTAAAACCCACCATCCCATTGACATGGGATTTTTTCTTGACTCGCCCTTTAATGGATGGTCCCTTTTACGGGAGTGGGAAGTCGGGCAGCCTCATAGTACCAGGGAAGCCCCAAGAATAATGACAGTGCGCTGCCATTGGCGGAGGTGGTGGAGGAAAGGGGGCTGGGCAAGGGGAATTCGACTCACTGGATTTCTGGTTTGCCATTTACACCCCCTTTAAGATGCTCAAGTTTTGTCAGCCAGTTGTCAAAGTGGGGGCATTGTCTCCGTATGGCTTGAATTCCTATGGCCTCAGAGACCGTTTTGCCCATGGCAACTTTTCGGTATCCATTCTTTAACGATCCAAGCCGTTTGGACGGCGCTTTCGCAGGATCGTCGTCTATTTCTTCCGGGTTGGTATATTTTTCAAGTATTCCCCGAAGCTGCGATATATCTATCCCGGTCTTTTCTGCCAGGATATCAGCATCGCTGAAAAGTAACGCTTCGAATTCATGCATTTCGATATATGGGATAAAACGATTTTCTGAACCATATCCGGGAAAGGATCTCACGATCTCATTACACATTGCGGTCTCGAGTATCTTGGCTTTATGGATGGCTGTAAGAGTAGTTCCGTTTCGTATTTGCCGCCGAACTTTTGCTCTTCCCGGCCACTTAGAATCAATCCTGAAATA
>JAOZQV010000379.1 GCA_029932035.1 Deltaproteobacteria bacterium
TCCTGTCCTCCGATGACAAGACCCTTCAGGTCGTCCTGGGCAGGTTGTTGGTCAAAGAAGGTATCCGGGTAGCAGAGGGCCACCCCGATGGTCGGCACCTTTACGTCATTTTCTTTGAAACGCCTGACGAGTTTCTTGAGAAATGAAAATGCCTGGTCCAGGGGGGATGATTTCAGCTGTACGCTGTTCTGGTACCACTGTCCGCCCTTGACTTCGAGTATGAATATGCCCGGACGGTTGGGGTCGGCAATAATGAAATCCGCCTCGCTGAACTCTCCCCTTCCCCTGGTTCGCAGCCTTAAGGAATGCCATGCGTACCAGCCCCCGGGAAGCGAGTTCTTGAGCGCCTTATAGACCTTTCGTTCCACCTCTGATTCCGTATGCCTCGGAATTTCCCTCGGCCATAGGCCTGGCCTTGTCAATTTTGGACTGTCTGTTTCCATGAAGGAAAAAAACCTCCACAAGAGTCAACGGCCGACTTGCCCCCCCCGTCATAGATAATAATTTGTCACCTGAAAACATGGCGCATATATTTAACAAGCTCTTGACTCTCCCGTAATCAAGTTCACTTCCATCACTTTGCTTTCGCCGGGGATGGGTTGAACGGCGTTTGCAGCCACAAGCCATTTGGTGGGCGCGACTTTTTCTATTTTTTGAGAAAGCCTTCTATTCCTTGAAAGAGATGGGTTGATGTCGTATTGGTCTTTTTCATTTGGATTGTTTAACTCGTACAGAAGCCCATGGGGTGTGTACCGGTATTCTATAATAATCACGTCCGTCGGCCCGTTAGCACTGTGGTAAATCCCCTTTTCTCCCGGCGCCAATATTTTAACCCAGTTGTCGTCATCGCAGTGCTCAGAAAACTCATCTTCAATTCCTTCTTGCTTTATACTCTCGACGTACTGTTTAAGTTCACTTAGCTCGTCTATGGTCAGTTGCTCCTTTTGCGCGTGAGCAAAATGAAGGGACTCTTCCACCACCTCGGCAAAATTGGTTGCAAGCATTTCCGTTAACCTAAGGCTGCCGTGGGTCGCATCAAAAATACAAGCCCCTTTACGCTTCTCACTTCCAATAGGTGAAAAATTCGAAGAAAAGAGACCAATCCCCAGGTCCCTCTTTTGGACCCCAAATTTGTAGCTAAACGCATCCAGAAGTTTTTCAGCAATTCTTTCGGTCGTAACGCAACTTGCAGGAAACCACCATAAAACCCCAGTGGTTTCAAAAAAGCGATTCAGTTCCTTTTGATAATAAACAGAACCCGGACCGTATTCGTGTTCTTCTTGGGCCGATCCTTTCTTTTCGGTAAACCCTGTAACCCTTTCGCTCACTTGCAATTCGCATTCCGCCAGGAAACCTTCTTCGGAGACAAATAATTGAAGTGTTCCGCCATCGAATTTTGGAAAAACCCGGGTCATGGATTTGGGCCGCGTAGTCCGCTGCTTTTCCCGGTATACGAAAATCTCGCCTTGCCTGTATTTGAAACGGTTTACTCTATAGGATCGGCCCATATAATAGTAAATTGCCCCCGGATAGGCTTCCCTGAGGACTTGCTGGAATGTAAGGCTGCCTAGTGGGCGTTGTTGGCGATCCTTGACCTGAAAACTCTTATCCATCCCCGTTCTGATTGGAAATTCCCAGTGGGGCCCTGCCTGGGCCCGCTGCTTTAGGGGATATAGATCTGATGGAATGCTTTCAGAGGGGTTGATTTCATTTTCAAACAATTTATTGAAAAGGGATGGGAGCGAACCGAATGGCTTCCTGTCGTATTCACCATTCTCATTTTGGGTGTATTCTACGGCTGTACATAACGCATTGGCATATTGAATATAGCGGTTTTCAAGATAAAGCCAGTTAGGTTCAACGGGAGTTTGTAAGTAATTGCCCAAGCCGTTTACACGATCAGCAATGTTTCCTCGATTATCGATAAAAAGGCAAGTTCCCTCTTTTTTTCGGCCGCCACGGCCGATTCTTTGCCAAAAGCCTTTCATGGAGGGTGGCTGGTTTAGGAGCACCACCAAATCGATATTGCCGATGTCTATCCCCAGCTCCAGAGCGCTCGTAGAAACCACACCCCCGAGCTTCCCTTTGGCAAGAGATGCCTGTATATCATTTCGATCAACGGTTTCATAACCAGCACGGTATGGTAATATCTCAACAGGAACGAATTCAGTTGATTTACCTTCTGTTACTTTGTGATCCGATTTGTTTTCACCATCCCCGTCTTCTTCAATTGCTTTTGGGGAACGATTTGCGGCCGTTACCAATTGTTCGACCATTCGTCTCGTATCAGCAAACGCAACAAATCGCCCGTCACTTTCAGCCGCTAGATTCTTGAGTAATTGAACGCTGCTATCGAAACTCTTCTCGTTCACCTCTTTTGCCAAAAGAATGGTTTTTGAAGGAGTTGCTGACGCATCCGATTCCGGCCCAAAACAAACCGGGCGTCTTCCGGTCAATTGTTCAATAAAGCCTTCCTCGTCGTCCAGCGTAGCCGTACTGGTTATATTGAGATCAATTCTAGAAACCGCTTGAAGACGACGCAGAAAATAGGCCATATTGGTCCCGAATACGCCATCATAGCTATGGGCCTCATCCAAAATGAGAATCTTCACCTGCTCTAAGAAGTTCTTAATCTCGATAATCCCGAGCTCTCTCAAAAGCCATGCATGGGCCACATCGGGAGTCATGAGCACCACACTGCTTTCGCTGAGAATCACGGGCCTCTTGCTCATTGAAACCCCGCCATCGATATAACCATAGCTGATGTTAAGTGGTTCCAGCATGGCAGACCATTTTTCTATCTGATCTTGAATCAGGGCACGCGCCGGATAAAGCACCAATACCCTGGCATTCCCGTTCTTGAGAATGGTATTGATTGCCACGGACATAAATATCAGGCTTTTTCCGGATGCGGTGGATGTAGAGATGCAAATATCGTTTCCCTTGAGTGCCGCACTGATCGCTTCCGCCTGGTGGCCATAAAGGCCCGTCGGATATTCCGAATTGATTAGATTCAGTAATTTTTCATCCAATTCCGAAG
This sequence comes from Deltaproteobacteria bacterium, assembly GCA_029932035.1. Classification (GTDB taxonomy): domain Bacteria; phylum Desulfobacterota; class DSM-4660; order Desulfatiglandales; family Desulfatiglandaceae; genus Desulfacyla. Next base: position 3,041 of record JAOZQV010000379.1, read on the forward strand.
GCGGAAAAACAAATTTTGCATCGTGCCCTGGTAAGACCGTTTCATCAACGATTTTGAACCCGCTTTGCTCTGCTATGCTTCTGACCTGATCTTTTGTGAAATGTTCCACCATTAGATTCCTCCCGTGGTTTTGATAGGTCCTAACCCGGACAAGCCGGAACCATACAGGCTTGAAAAGTTGAATTGCTATTCATTCTTTGGAAACCCTTTCTATCACAGGCTTTCCGAGTGTCGTAAAAAATTTTCTGTGTTTTTTACACGAAACTCAATTGTTAACTGTCTAATTTCTTTTTTTGAAGCATGTTCAGGTGCGGTTCTTTACGAATCATGTGCCTTCTTATCACCAATTAAGAATTGGAATGAATTATTGTTGACTCCAATGACAAAGTTGTAGTATCCGTATCTCTGTATATTCGTTAATATTTCTGTAAAGCATGAATTTGCTTCATGCCTATCTTTTGAAAACAAGCTGCCAAAAACTTGTCTTAATATTTCGATATCCTGTAAATCTTTCCTTGACCCAAAGCGTGCATTTACAGAAACAGTAATATCGCGAACAATAGCTGTTCTGAATGATAGTGTTATTGTAGTCCATTGTCCATTTGTAACGTCTATGCATTTTAATAATCCGCTGGTCAGATTTCTTTTCAATATGTTGTGGCCATTATT
>JAOZQV010000054.1 GCA_029932035.1 Deltaproteobacteria bacterium
CATAATATCCCTGATATGGCCATTATCCCCCGCAGCGCCCTTCATCAGGGGAATGTGGTCTGGCTTGTTGACAGGGATGGACTGCTTCATTATCGGAAGGTCAAAGTGGCAAGGATCGATGGTGAACAGGTCCAGATCAGCTCGGGGCTCAAGGATGGGGACCAGGTAGTGGTATCCTCTCTAAAAACGGTTACGGATGGCATAGAAGTGCGGCCTCTTTCACAGAAGGAGGGAGATCTGTCATGAGAGGAGTTGTTGCCTGGTTTGCTGAAAATCACGTGGCCGCCAATCTTTTGATGCTATTTCTAATCTTAGCCGGCACTGTCACAGGCCTGACCATGAAGATCGAGGTGTTCCCTGAATTCTCCTTGGATCGGATTACCGTGACCACAGAGTACATGGGTGCCTCTCCGGCCGAGGTGGAGGAGGCGATCACAAAGCGGATCGAAGAAAAGGTGGCCGGTCTGGCCGGAATCAAGAGGATCGACTCAACGGCGAGAGAGGGTTTCGGCACGGTAACCATAGAGGTCATGAAGGGCTGGGACCTGAAAAAGCTCCTTGACGAGGTAAAGGCAGAGGTGGACAGCATCACCACCTTCCCCAATGAGGCTGAAAAGCCTATCGTGAGGGAGATGACCCAGCGGAGCCAGGTCATCAGTCTTGCGGTGTACGGGGATGTCCCTGAGGCCACCATTAAGAACCTCGCTGAGAAGATAAAGAACGAGATCACCAATCTGCCCGGGATCACGCAGGCAGATTTGTTCGGCGTGAGGACCGGGGAAATCCATATCGAGATATCAGAAAAAACCCTGCGAAGATATGGACTCACCCTCGGCAAGGTTGCAGAGGCCGTGAGAAGGGGGAGTCTTGATCTGCCGGCAGGCCGTATCAAGACCGGGGCCGGAGAGATCCTCATCCGGACCAAAGGGAGGCGTTATTATGCGGCAGAATACCGGGACCTGCCCATCATTACGCGCGCAGACGGCACCAAGGTAACATTGGGACAGATCGCCCATCTGAGTGATGGATTCGAGGATGTAGATCTCTTTGCGAGGTTTCAGGGTAAACCAGCCGCAGTGATCCAGGTCTACCGGGTGGCGAATCAGAGCGCCCTCGAAGTGGCGAAAACCGTCAAAAAGTATGCCGAACAGATCAGACCTTCACTCCCGGTAGGGGTTGATATCGGGTTATATCAGGATATGTCCACCATTCTCAAGAGCCGGATCGAGCTTCTGCTGAGAAACATGGCCTTCGGTTTGATATTGGTGAGCATCCTCTTAGGGGTGTTTTTGGATATCCGCTTGGCCTTTTGGGTGACCTTAGGTATTCCGATCTCCTTCCTCTCAGGGTTGTGGTTGCTCCCCCAGTTTGATATCTCCATCAACATGATTTCCCTCTTTGCCTTTATCATGGTATTGGGCATTGTGGTGGACGACGCCATCATCGTGGGGGAGAATGTTTTTCGAAGGAATGAAGAGGGAGAGGGCCCACTCCGTAGTGCCGTGGACGGGGCAGTGGAGGTGGGACGACCGGTGATTTTTTCGGTCCTGACCACCGTGGTGGCATTCTGGCCTCTTCTTTTGGGGAGTGGGACCATGGGGAAGGTGATGCGCAATCTCCCCATTGTCGTCATCCTGGTCCTGATGGGGTCTCTCGTGGAATCGCTGTTGATCCTTCCGGCCCATCTTAACCGTAGCCGGGAGAGAGCGACAAGACGAACCGGGAAACCCAACAAAGAAAAAATGGTATCCAGGGGCCTCAAATGGGTGATTCGCAAACCCTATGCGAGGCTGTTGAATTCATGTGTGAGATGGCGATACGTCACCGTTGCCGTAGGGATCGCCGTTCTCCTCCTTTCCGTAGGGGTGTGGAAAGGCGGCTGGATCAAGTTCACATTTTTTCCAAAGGTGGAAAGCGACGTGCTGGTCTGCACCCTCACCATGCCCGCCGGAACCCCTGTTTCGCAAACAGTCACGGTCGTCAACCGTCTGGAGCAAACGGCCAAGGAAACCTTGACCGAAATGGACAAACAGCGGCCCAAAGGGGCCCCCCCGCTGTTCGAGTATAGTGTCTCGGTGGTAGGCCTCCACACCGGAGGACATGGGCCCAACAGGGGATCCCCCGAGTTAGGGGGGAATCTTGCGCAGATTTTTGTGCAACTGTTGGAAGGGGAAAAGCGGGATGTGAGCGCCATGAAATTAGTCAAGATGTGGCGGAAAAGGGTGGGAGCGATCCCTGATGCCGAATCGATTACCTTCCAGAGTGAACTCTTCAGTGCCGGCAACCCGGTGGAAGTTCATCTCTCGCTGGACGATCACGATCTGCTCCTCGCTGCTGCCGATGATCTCAAGGCGGAACTCGCCAAATACCCCGGCACATTTGATATCAGCGACAGTTTCCTCCCCGGCAAGGAAGAGATGCAGCTGAAGCTCAAGCCTGCTGCACGCAGTCTCGGGCTGACGCTCAGCGATCTTGCCCAGCAGGTTCGGCACGCCTTCTATGGGGCCGAGGCCCTCCGACTTCAGCGGGACCAGGATGAGGTCAAGGTCCTGGTACGGTATCCCGAACAGGAGCGGAAGTCCTTAGGCAATGTGAAAGAGATGCGCATTCGGACGTCAGGCGGAAAGGAAGTGCCTTTCAGCCGGGTGGCCGAGGTGAAAATGGAACATGGATATGCCTCCATCCAGCGGGCCCAGCGCCTCCGTGTGGTCAAGGTCACCGCTGATGTGGATGAGACGGTTACCAATGCAAATGAGGTGAGGATGGATGTGGAGGACCAGATACTGCCCAGGTTGAAGTTTAAATATCCCGGTTTGAGGTATACCATTGAAGGAGAGGGCAAAGAACAGAAGGAGTCCATGTCTGACGTTATCGAGGGATTTGCCATTGCACTCTTCTGCATCTACGCACTTTTGGCTATCCCCTTCCGATCCTTTTCCCAGCCCTTTATCGTCATGGCGGCCATCCCCTTTGGAATCGTGGGGGCGATTGCGGGGCATCTCATCATGGGGCTCAATCTGAGCCTGCTGAGCCTCTTTGGGATGGTGGGTTTAGCCGGGGTAGTAGTCAACGACTCCCTCGTGCTCATTGATGCCACCAACCGTATCCGCAGAGAAGGGGTCAGTGCAAGAGAGGCGGTGACCCGGGCGGGGGCGCTCCGTTTTCGGGCCATTATCCTCACCTCTCTGACCACCTTTGCCGGGCTGTCGCCCATGATCATGGAGAAAAGTCTCCAGGCCCAGTTCCTGATCCCCATGGCCATCAGCCTCGGCTTCGGGGTTCTCTTTGCCACGGGAATCACCCTCCTCCTGGTGCCATGCGGCTATGTGATCCTTGAGGACCTTCACAACCTGCTGCGCGGACAGAAGCCCGGAGATGGTGCTCAAGTGGAACTGGAAACTTGAAATCCGCAGCGGGATGATTTGATGATTGGATATATTAGGTTGTGAATAGGGGAAGTCCCGAAGCCCCGGAGTCCGCCCCCGGCACACGGTTCGTTAGGCGTTTAAGTGTTTTTAGTCCTTTTGACGATAATTGGGATCATTGCGGTTAACAATTTTCAATTTGCGCCATTCCGATGCATTTTCAAAGGGTAGCGTTCCATCATCGTAATCCCTCAGAAAGTAGTTGCCCCGTCCGTCCCGTAGTCGCATCGGGTGGCCATTTTCGGCGCCCATGGTTTTAATTCCGGCGCCATGACGACGTTGCCGATGATTCTGGGGTTTTGAAACTCGTTCACTGAAAACTGACCGAAAACGATATACTGGACATACTGCGCCACATCCAGATAGGGATAGAGCCAGCACCCATTAAGCACCTGGCCGGTTTGGGGCTGCAGAACGCCGCCGCTGGATCGCATAATGACCCGGGGATCCTGGAAATAGAAACGGGGATACCATCCGAAAAACGATTTACCGTCGGGGCTGGTGACCCGAAATCGGATATTGTTCTCCACAAGGTCCACCACATTCCATTCCACACCGCTGGGAACCATGCCTCCTTCGGCTTTCCAGACATTTTCATTTAAACCTCCCCTCATATTACAAGACGTTGCTTTTCCGAGATAGGACTGTAGAAAAATACCCCTTGTGAGTCAAGGATAAAAGGGCCACAACATATGTGGTGTCAGAGCGGATTGAGGTTAAGAGTCTTTCAGGAAAATGGGTTGAAATGTGAGAGTGATCTCAACGGATACACCACACCATTAGCTCTTTTGGCCGGTTTTGAAAAATTATGAGACATATGCCTCAATTGGATACTCAGGATCGTAAAAGAGATAATCGTCACAGGAAGTGAACTGAGAATCTAATTTGGCTGGGAGGGGGCTATCGGTGGGACACGAATTTGTTGGCGGTATTATCTGAAAAAGAATTTCCTTACCCGAACAATAAAATCTGGCGATATGAGAGTGAAATTTCATGCAAGCCTCTCTCGGGACTGGATAAGCCGAAAACCGATCAACCTCTATATGTTGTGTTTGCGAGCACGCTCAGCGTGGGTTAACAAAAGGGACCACGCCCTTGGATAAGTAAGGCATATAGCCGCTTTTTGATGGGGCTGATTATTTTGGGTATGCTGAAGAAATCAAAGCATAGCCGAGGTGTGAGATACGGAATCAATATCTCAGTTTTACTCAAATTCCCCGAATTGAAGATATCACACTGTTTTTGACCTGCCTATATATTGGATCTTTGTCAAGATATGTTCAACCTGCTGAAGTTATGAGATATCATTTGGTAAACCCAGTTTGATTTCGGAGTCCCCAAATGAAGCAGAGCGTGCCGGTAAAAAGGGCCAAAATTAAAAGCGTCAGGGCAATGCGCTGCGGTATCATCAGGTTCTCCTGGCTGATCAACAGCCAGCCCAAGCCGATGGCCATGCCGCATATCCAGAGGGTAAACTGAACGCTCCGTTCCCGTATCTTGTGGGCCGCCCGGTAACGCTCCTGAAGTTCGGCAAGGAGAGCCTGAAACTTTTGATCTTCATCCAGTTTCATTAGAAATCCTCCTGATTCGAAAATTATTTACAAGATACGCTATATTGTATATATTAATTTCCACTTGTCAATAAAAATTATTGCGAGATATCGTATATTGCACAAACAAATTCATTATGGTTCGATTTTTATTGCAGTTTTATTTATACCGTGCTATTAAAAATAGCCATGAAACTAAAAGAAATAGCTAAGATTCAAAGTGGTTACATCAGTCGCGGGAAAATCGAGCCTCATGAGGGTGGTTCTCATCTCCTTATTCAGGCCAGAGATGTGTATGCCGATAGTCTTTCTTATCGTACAGACAAAATTGTAAGTTTCAGTCCTGTTTTGTCCCGTAAAGACTGGGTGCTCAGGCGGGATGACCTGCTGTTCATGGCACGGGGGACACGCAATTATTCAGTTATTTTGAAGGAAATACCTGATCAGCTTTTGGCGGCGGCTTGTTTTTTCATCATACGGATATCGAGCAAGGAGGTTCTGCCGGATTACCTTTTCTGGTACTTAAATCAGGTGCCTGTTGATAGATATGTCAAGCGACTCAGCGGCAGGGGTGTCCATATGCCGGTAGTCAGAAGATCAGTCCTGGAAAGCATTGATATCCCTATCCCGACTGTTGAGGTTCAGAACAAGATTTCAAAATTGGATGTTCTTTTCCGAAACGAAATGGCTTTACTCGAAAAGTTGGCTGAAAAACGAAAAAAACTGATAACAGCAGCCTGTCTGTATGCTGCTCAAAACAGAGCTTAGTTGAGGGTGATAGGATGAACGATCAACAAAGACGTAACGGCATTTTTAATAAGGTCTGGCAGGCCTGCGATACATTTCGTGGAGTCATCGATCCGGCCCAGTATAAGGATTATATCCTGACGATGCTCTTTGTAAAATATCTCAGCGATATTCATAAATCCAGGAGGGGTGAATATGAAGAAAAATACAAGGGGAATGAAACTCGGATTCAGCGGGCATTGAGCCGGGAACGCTTTGTCATCCCGGAAATCGAAATTCAGGATACTGAGGGAAATATAGAGGATCAATTCCCGGCGACCTTTGACAGCCTGTTTGAACGACGAACCAGGACCAATATCGGTGAATTGATCAATATTCTCCTGGAACACCTTGAAGATGCCAACAAGGGCAAGCTCCATAATGTATTTCGAAATATCGATTTCAACAGTGAGGCCAACCTGGGGCAGACGCGACAGCGAAATATCCGGCTGAAAAACCTGCTGGAAGACCTTGTTGAACTGGATCTCAGGCCTGAATCCATCGGCCACATGGACATCATCGGGGACGTATATGAATACCTGATTGAAAAGTTTGCAGCGAGTGCCGGCAAGAAGGCGGGCGAGTTTTACACGCCTGCGGCAGTCTCCGAAACCCTCGCCCGTCTCGTGGCTCCGAAGGCTGGCGACCGGATTTGCGACCCTGCATGCGGATCCGGTTCCCTTCTGATACGAACGGCCAAACAGATCGGATCAAACGACTTCTCCCTTTACGGGCAGGAGATGAACGGAAGCACCTGGGCCCTTTGCAAAATGAACATGTTCCTTCACGGCATGGATGCCTCTCACATTGAGTGGGAGGATACCATAAGGCACCCTCAATTTGTCGAGAATGACATTCTTATGAAGTTCGACGTGGTCGTTGCCAATCCGCCTTTCAGCCTGGACAAGTGGGGCCAGGAAATAGCTGCCGGAGATCGACACGGTCGCTTCTTTCGGGGAATACCCCCAAAAAGCAAAGGTGACTGGGCCTTTATTCTTCACATGTTGGCAACGGCCATGGAGGGAAAGGGGCGTGTCGGCGTCGTTGTCCCCCATGGCGTGCTATTCCGAGGAGGCCAGGAAGGTAAGATTCGGGAAGCCGTGGTCAAAGAGAACTTACTAGCTGCTGTCATCGGGTTACCTGCGAACCTGTTTTACGGTACGGTCATCCCGGCGGCACTCCTGATATTTGATAAATCACGGAAAGTTAATGGTAAAGGAAAGGTTTTATTTATCGACGCGAGCCGAGAATTCGAACAAAGCACAAATCAAAATGTGCTCAGGGAGCAGGATATTGAAAAGATTGTCGATACATTTCAAAAGAAGAAGACGATCAAGAAATATTCCTACTTAGCGAGTTATGCAGAAATAGAAGGAAACGAGTTCAACCTCAATATCCCCCGTTATGTGGACACCTTCGAGCCCGAACCGGAGATCGATATTGCCACTGTTCAAAAGGAAATAGAAGAGATCGAGAGACAGCTAGCCATTAAGGGTAACGAACTAAATAGGCATTTAGCTTCCCTCGGGATTAGATCAACGACTTAGGAGAATGAATAATGCTCAACCATGCGTGGATACGTTTGTTGGAAAATCGTTTTCCATCGTTTCCTAAGGAATGGAGAATAGATGCATTAGGTAAGTTTTTTAATGAACGCAAGGAGCATACCTCAGACCTGGAACAATGTCCTCTGCATAGTTTCACGATAAAGAATGGAGTAACACCGAAAACAGAGAGATACAATCGAGAATTCCTTTTGAAAGATAAGGTGAATAACCAATTTCTAATTGTCTACCCTGGAGATCTTGTTTATAATCCAATGAACCTCCGATTTGGTGCCATCTCTCTTTGTCGGACAAAAGACCCAGTGACCATTTCAGCATATTATTATGTTCTGCGATTAAAAAACTTAGCTTGTTCTCCTATTTTTCTTGAAGCCCTTCTATGTAGTTCCCAGATGTTGTCTTTTTTTGATGCTATAGCTATCGGTTCACTTATCGAAAAGCGGCGCGTACACCTTTCTTTGTTCCGTGCTACTCCTGTTCTTATACCCCCCCTCCCCGAACAAAAGAAAATCGCCGAGATTCTTTCCACATGGGATGCGGCCATTAAACAGACGCGAGAACTCATTGAAACGAAAATGCATCTAAAGAAAGCCTTGATGCAGCAACTGTTAACGGAAAAAAGCCCGTATCGATCATATGATCATGATAGTTGGTGCGTTAAACCTCTTGGAGATCTTATTCAGCCCGTATCACGTTCAGTTTCTAAACCCCAAAAGCCATATTTATCTATTGGTATCCGCAGTCATGGCAAAGGAACTTTTCAAAAAATCGTTGAACAACCTGAGAAAGTCATGATGGATACTCTTTACCATATTGAGGCAAATGACCTCATAGTGAACATTACGTTTGCATGGGAAGGGGCTATTGCAATAGCGTCGGAAGAGGACTCTGGGGGGTTGGTGTCTCATAGGTTTCCCACATACCGCATCAGGGAGGCAGAAGCGGATATTAATTTCTTTCGGAACTTGATCCTAACGAAAAAGTTTGTTTGGGATCTTGGATTAATATCGCCTGGAGGAGCAGGCCGAAACCGTGTATTGAACCAGAAAGACTTTTTAAAATTGAAAGTCGTTGTCCCTTCAGTAGAGGCACAAAAGGATATAGGTAAAACACTTGCGGCTGCTGACAATGAATTACATCTCTGGGAAGATTATTTAAAAGCCCTTGAAAAACAAAAGCGCGGGCTCATGCAGAAATTGTTGACCGGGGAGGTGCGGGTGAAGCCATGAAGCTCCCTATCAATATCAACGACCTGTTAACAGCCCGCACGGTTGAGTGGGAGCGGCTGGAGTTTAAGGCCGGTTGGAACCCGAAAGCCGTGCTTCACACCATGTGCGCGTTTGCCAACGATTTTCATAATCTGGGCGGCGGCTACATCATCATAGGCGTAGCTGAGGACAAGGGCCGGCCGGTTCTGCCCCCTGCCGGATTGCCGGTCAGGCAGATCGATGCCATTCAAAAGGAAATCGTGGAGCTTGGTTACCGCATGGTTCCATACTATCATCCCATCATCGCGCCTTACGAAGTCGATGGAAAACATATTCTTGTGCTCTGGGCTGCGGGCGGACAGACCAGGCCCTACAAGGCTCCTGTATCTTTGGCAAAAGGGGAACCGGAATTTGCCTATTATATCCGGAAAGGCTCTCTGACAGTTCGGGCCAGGCACCAGGACGAAACGGAGCTGATGTCCCTGGCGGCCACGGTGCCCTTTGACGACCGGGTGAATCAGAGGGCCTCTCTGGAAGACCTGGATCTCGGGCTGATCCGCGCTTACCTGAAGCAGGTCAAAAGCGATCTTTTCCAGGAATCTGCTGAAATGGATTTCAACCGGCTTTGCAGGCAGATGAACCTTGTCGATGGTCCGGATGAATCCTTGTGGCCGAAAAATGTCGGTCTGATGTTTTTTGATGAGAACCCATCCCGGTTTTTCCCGCAGACCCAGATCGATGTGGTTCATTTTCCCGATGGACCCGGTTCGGATACATTCACTGAAAAGATCTTCAAAGGACCGCTTCATATCATGCTGCAGGATGCCCTATCTCATATCCGGTCCGTGGTCATCGAGGAAAAGGTCACAAAATACCCGGACCGGGCCGAGGTGGACCGGTTTTTCAACTACCCTTTTCCGGCCATTGAAGAGGCCCTGTGCAATGCCGTGTATCATCGGTCCTATGAAATACGGGAACCTGTTGAGGTGCGGATTTTGCCGGATTCCATTACTGTCGGCAGTTTTCCGGGACCGGACCGTTCCATTCGTGATCAGGATATACGCGAATTCCGCTTTCTTTCGCGCCGCTACCGCAACCGGCGGGTAGGTGAGTTTCTAAAAGAACTCGAAATGACCGAAGGACGCGGAACCGGCATTCCGAAGATGCTTCGTGAAATCAGGAAAAACGAATCTCCTGAACCCATATTTCACACTGATGATGATCGGACCTTTTTCCTGGTTGAATTTCCTATTCATCCTGTTTTCATGGAAGACCTGAAACAGAAGGACACCCCTCAAGTGACCCCCGAAGTCACCCCCGAAGTCACCCCCGAAGTCGGAAAAATGCTTGCGGTAATAACAGGAGAGATGACACGAGGAGAAATCCAGGAGATATTGGGGCTTAAGGATGAAAAGCACTTCAGAGAATACTATCAGCAAGTCGGCGTGAAGCTGGGTTTGATCGAAATGACAATCCCTGATAAACCCCGAAGTCGCTTTCAAAAATATCGTTTGACTGCTACCGGGGAAAAGGTGCTGAAAGTGCTTAAAAAAGGGAAAAGCAATTAAAAGATTGGTTGTTTGTGCGTTTCGTGTATTTCGTGGTTCTAAAAGAGAAAGGTTTGAAGTTTAGACGTAGGAGAAGCCATGGAAGAGCAGGCCCCATTTGGAAGATCTGATTATGAGCTTCCGAGCTACCTGGAAAAGGTCCAGTCACAGCTCCCTGCGCTCCAACTTCTGATCCATATGGGCTGGGAGTACCTGACACCCGAGGAGACCGTCAATCTCCGGGGAGGGCGTTTGGGTTCCACGATTCTCGAACCAATGCTTTTGGACCATATCCGCAATCACTGTCGCTATGAATTTAAGGGTTCCGCCCATCTTTTCACTGAAAACGCTATTCAGAACGCCCTGCAGTCTCTCAAGTCCTTCAGGGCCACGGGGGCCGCACACCAGAACGAACAGGCCTACGATCTCTTATGCCTTGGTACGAGCGTGCCCCAGACGGTGGAGGGAGACACTAAGAGCTTTACCATCAACTATATCGACTGGAAAAACCCGGAGAAAAACACCTTTCACTGCACAGCGGAATTTAAGGTAGAGCGTGTTGGATATCAGAAACATTATGTCCCCGACATCGTCCTGTTTGTTAACGGCATCCCGCTGATTGTTATGGAATGCAAGCGATCGGCCTATACCCAGACCCGTAAAAACCCTACTGACCTGGCCATTGATCAGCTTGCCGACTATCAGGAAAAGGAGGGTATTCCCCAGCTCTTTCTTTACTGCCAGATTCTCGCGGCCCTGGCACGTGACAAAGCCCGGTACGGGACGACCGGTACCCCTCGGCCTTTCTGGACGGTTTGGAGAGAAGAGAATCTGGAAAGTTCGATTCAGCGCCTGATAAACCGGCCAATGGACAGGCAAACCGTTGACCGTCTATTTTCCGGCCCCTTTAAAGAGGTTCGAAATACCTATTTAAATGTTCTGGATCAGGGCCGCGAAATCTATGAGCAGGATCGGCTGCTCTATTCCCTGTGCCGTCCGGAACGCCTTCTCGAACTGGCCTTTAAGTTTATCCTCTTCGATAATGGAATAAAGAAAATTGCCCGGTACCAGCAATATTTCACGGTTCATGACATCTTAAAGCGCGCCTTGCAGGCCCCCGGAGAACAAACCAGGCCGGGAGGCGTGGTCTGGCACACTCAGGGAAGCGGTAAATCGCTGACCATGGTGATGCTCGCGAAATCCCTGGCCTTGCATCCCGAAATCTTGAATCCCAGGATCATTCTGGTGACCGACCGAATCGACTTGGATGATCAGATCTGGGGGACGTTTCGGGCCTGTGGCCTTGAACCGGAACAGGCAAATACCGGGACGCACCTTACAGAGCTTCTGCTCGATCATCGTACGCATATCGTTACCACACTTATTCACAAGTTTGCCACAGCCGCTTCCAACAAGATGCTTAACCGGGTTGACCGGAATACCTTTGCCCTTGTGGACGAGGGGCATCGCGGCCAGTATCATGAACAACACGCCCGCATGCGTCTGACCCTCAAAGGGGCCTGTTTTATCGCTTTCACGGGTACGCCTCTGGCCAAGTCGGCAAAAAGAAACACCTTTGCCCAGTTCGGTGATCTCTTCCGTCCCCCATACACCATTTCACGTGCGGTAAAAGACAAGGCCGTGGTCCCTCTCCTTTATGAGGCCCGGCATGTCCCCCAGGTGGTAGACAGGAATGCAATCGATGGCTGGTTCGAGAAAATCACATTGGGACTCACAAATGATCAGAAGGCGGACCTGAAAAGGAAGTTTTCCACGGAGCGCCAGCTTAATAAGGCCGTTCAGAAGGTTCGAATGATTGCCTGGGACGTCAGCCTCCATTACACAACGGCTTACCAGGGTACAGGACTTAAGGGGCAGCTCGTAACTCCGGATAAGGAAACGGCGCTTCAATATAAAGATTTTTTGGATGAGTTCGGTTTGGTTTCAGCTGAGGTCTTGATTTCCGCCCCTGCCACCCACGAGGGCGAAGGAAACGGCGCGGAGCCGTCACAAAAACAGAAAACCTTCTGGCAGGGGATGATGGACCGCTATGGGTCTGAAAAGAACTATAACAAGCAGCTTATCAATGCCTTTAAACATGGTGACAACCCGGAAATCATCATCGTCGTCGATAAACTGCTGACCGGTTTCGATGCACCGTGTAATACGGTTCTCTATCTTGCCCGAAAGTTAAAGGAACATACGCTGCTTCAGGCCATTGCTCGCGTCAACCGCCTACATGAAGGAAAGGAATACGGGTTGATACTTGACTATAGCGGCGTCATCCAGGAACTGGACGAGGCAATTGATTTTTACAGCCAGCTTGCCGATTATGACCGGACGGACCTGGAGGAGACTGTCACTTACATCGCTGACAAGGCGGCTGAATTACCCCAACTACATTCAAACCTCTGGGAGATATTCGGACCGGTGAAAGGAGCCAAAGATCCTGAAATCTATGAGATTCACCTCAGGGATACTGATCTAAGGAACCGATTTTACGAGCGATTCAGTCTCTTTGCCCGCACCCTTTCACTCGCCCTCTCATCCACCAATTTCCTGGAAGCAACATCGCCGAAAACCATCATAAAATACAAAGCGGATCTCAAGTTTTTTCAGAATCTAAGGGCTGCCGTCACACAGCGCTATCAGGAGAGAATCAATTTCTCGGAATTTGAGCCCAAGATAAAGAAGCTGATTGATACCCATGTGGGGGCCGCTGAAGTTGAGCAGATCTGCAATCCCATCAACCTTCTGGATGCAAAGGAGCGACTTCAGGTTATTGAAGATCAAGGCAAAAGCCCAGGTGCTAAGGCTGATATGATTGCCTCTGCAACCCGGCATGTGATCGAACAGGAAATGGCAAAAGATCCGTCTTTCTACAAAAAGTTCTCAAATCTGCTGGAAGAGGTAATCGAAGCATATCATCAGGGGAGGTTACAGGCCCTTGAGGCCCTGGAAAAGATCAAGGATATATCCACAAAAGTTGTAACACACACGGACGACGAGGTCCCCTATGAACTTGTGGGAAACGATATGGCACGCCGCTACTATGGATGTATCCAGGACCCGATGGCTGAATATGCCGTTAAAGATGATAAGACCGGATCAGAAATTGCGCTTCGCGTTGGAGAAAGGATTGCGCGGCACAAAATCCGCGATTGGAGAACAAATGAGGACGCCATCAACAAAATGCGGGGAGAGATTGACGATGTCCTTTTTGAAGTGGCCGGGAAGTACAGGCTTGAGCTTTCCCTGGATGATCACGATGCGATCATCGATCGGTGTATTGAGGTGGCCATAGCCAATGAAGACTAAGCTTGAACAACATATTATTGATTTCGGATCTCGAAAAATTCCATATTGCCTTCATCGTGCGGATCGTAAACGCCTGCGCATTGTGGTATCTCCCGAGTTGACAGTGGATATCTTTGCACCACGATCCGCCGGAGATGAACAGATCCAGTTGGCCATAGAGAAGAAGGCACCATGGATTGTAAGGACACTTGATAAGCTGGAAGGCTATCATCCTCTGACTGAGCCCAAGCGATATTTAAGTGGAGAAACCTTCGTATATCTGGGGAGACAGTACCGCTTGAAAGTAGAAAACGGTTCTACGCAGCCTGCAAAACTATTGGGACGCTTCCTAAGGGTTTGGGCGGAAGACAAGACTGATGCTAATAGTGTAAAAAGGGCTGTGGAGACTTGGTATCGAAAAAG
>JAOZQV010000380.1 GCA_029932035.1 Deltaproteobacteria bacterium
ATGATTAAGATTATGAAATAGGGAGGTCATTAGAGAAAAATCCCGGAAGGCTCTTCGGCCCTCCGGGTTGATCGGCGCCAAAAAGCGACTATAGAGCGTCGCCCTTTTCCTTAGATCCACGGCAAGATAAGGAAGGCTATGGAAGTGATGACAAAATAGACCACAAAGATGACCATTAAATAACCCATTATATCACGAAAGTTGAGTTTGGCCACGGCTAACATGGCAATGGCCCAGAACGGTTGGATCATATCGGTCATCATGTCGCCCCAGGCATAGGCAATGACAGTCTTGTGGGCAGCCACCCCTAATTCATGTCCCGCGGGCAGGAGATAAGGGGCCGTCATAAGCCACTCACCTCCACCAGATGGCACTAAGTAGTTCAGGATACCTCCATACCAGTATACAAACATCAGGAAGGTGGATGGGGCGCTTATGGCAACAAACCAGCCGGTGAAGACCTGGGAGAGAAGCGTGAACTTTATCAGACCGTAGATGCCGGCATAAAAGGGAAACTGGATAACGATGCCCCATACGGCCTTACCCGATTCCTCAGCAGCCTTGAGGAAAGACCATGGCCGCCAGTGGAAAAGGACGCCGAGCATAAGGAAAAAGAAGATAATATTATTGAGGGTTAACCAGTTACCGGCCGGCTTCCCTTTGAGGTAGGAGTATAACGCTATGGCCCCGCCCACCACGATAATGATGTTGAAGCCGGGCCACCAGTTCATCCAGTCCGAAGGAGACTTGGTAGTCTCACGCTTGGGTGGCTCATAGATATTCAGTCTGTCCATGAGTTCGGGTTGGACCACATAGGTTTTCTCAGGGCTTGGATGCATTTTGGCCATTAACCACGTGACAACAATAATAACCACTAAAGTAAGGATTAGATTAAATGGATTGAAGATGGTTGTGCCCGTTGAGATGGGTCCGGTGATCCAGCCGTCCTTTATTGCTGCTTTGACCAAGGCGTTTCCGGGCGAGGCCATCATCAGAGTAGCCGAGCCGGTGAGTCCCGAGTGCCAGGTACAGCCTAAGCCCAAATAGGCCGACGCAACCAGAAGCCGATAGTCTACCTTGGGATTTCTGCGGACGATAAAGAGGGCCAGGACAGCGCTTCCAATGATAGAGAGACCCCATGAAAGCCATGCTGAAAGGGTTGAGAAGAGAGCCATGACAATAATGGCCTGTGAGGGTTTGTCTTTGTCGGGCAGTCCGGCCAAACCTTCAAGGAGGCGGCGTACTGGCGGAGAGAGGGCTAAGATATAGCCTGTCATCATGATCAGGCACATCTGCATGGCAAACTTAAGATAGATCCAGAAGCCCTTTCCCCAGGCTTCAACACCGCCGTAGAGCCGGCTCCCAAAGTCGACCTCTTTTCCAAACCCCCAGATTAAAGCAAGAACATAAGCAATGATACTGAGGATAAACACGATGACTAAGGAATCGGGAATCCATTTTTCCGTCCAGTTAGTTAAACCGCCTCCCAAGTCCTTAAGAAATCCTTGTCCTGTGGTTTTGTTGTTTTCGGCCATAACATCCTCCTTAGATAAGAGTTAGTGCCAGTCTAAAAACACTTCAATCCGACAACATTCAGAGGAAAGATCCTTTATTATCACCTCCTTCATACGTTTTTTAACCTGAACAGTTTAATATGACTAATTTCTCCCAACAGACAAAAAAGCCCCTGTTGCGGTATCACCGCCACAGGGGCTTTTTGCAAGTGTTTTCACTGGATAACCTTCGAAGCCTTGTATTATTAGCAAAGAATATTATCAAAGCACATTATAATCGTAATAACTCTAACAAATTCCTTCGGATTTGTCAATAAAAAAACGAATTTTGTCAAAACGCATTTATGTTCGATGCGGCGGGGGCTGTTTCGCTATCCTGGAAGGAGGGTACAACCATTAGGTCCTGGGGTACAATGTGT
Source organism: Deltaproteobacteria bacterium (assembly GCA_029932035.1). Classification (GTDB taxonomy): domain Bacteria; phylum Desulfobacterota; class DSM-4660; order Desulfatiglandales; family Desulfatiglandaceae; genus Desulfacyla. Next base: position 1,934 of record JAOZQV010000380.1, read on the forward strand.
TGGACTCCAGGGTACTAAGATCTGCGGTGAAAAATCTCTCAGCCAGCCTTGTAATTGTAATTTATCATAGAAACACTATTTTGATATGCAAAACCGATACGATAAGAAAAAAGAGATGGCGTTTAGATTTCAGTGGACCTTTTTTGAGCTGTTTTTCTACCCGTTGACCTGAACCTAATCAAATTTAACCACTACCGACTGAAGTCGGTAGTGGTTAAATTTCATATTTTATTCCCATTCATTTTTTTTTGGAAAGGTGAATCCTTCAAAACTTAATGGCGTTTCAAACTTTTGCTTGTCAGGGAGATTTATACAGCCTATTATACGGCATTTTACTTGCTTAGAGACTAAATTATTGTAGAATTCCCCTGATTGCTAATTCCTCAATTCCAGTTGAGAGGAATACGGGAGGTTAATTGAAAATGCCCAAAAAAAGGGTTTCCAAAACAATAGATGAAATCAATCAGAGAATAAAAAAAGGTAAGGTCGTGGTGGTTACGGCCAACGAAATGACTGACATTGTCAAGAAGAAGGGCGCTGAAAAGGCCGCCCGTGAAATTGACGTGGTTACAACCGGGACTTTTTCACCCATGTGTTCATCCGGGGCCTTTATCAATTTCGGGCATACCAAGCCTGGCATCAAGGCATCTAAGGTGTGGATGAATAACGTTCCCGCTTATGCCGGTATAGCTGCTGTCGACGCATATATCGGGGCTACTGAGCCCGCTGAAGACGATCCTTTGAACGGGGTGCATCCCGGGCAATTCAAATATGGGGGTGGCCATGTTATCCAGGATTTAGTGGCTGGAAAAAGAGTGGAACTCAGGGCTACCGCCTATGGAACCGACTGTTATCCAAAACGGGACGTCAGAAAAAAAGTTGCGCTTAAGGATCTCCCTTATGCCGTATTGCTGAATCCCAGAAACGGCTATCAGAACTATAATTGTGCCATTAATCTGACCAACAAGACTGTATATACATATATGGGCGTCCTTAAACCAAACGCCGGAAACGCAAACTATGCCACCTCAGGCCAGTTGAGCCCCCTCTTCAATGACCCTTATTATCGTACAATAGGCCTGGGCACGAGAATTTTTCTCGGAGGCGCAAGGGGCCATGTCATAGGCCCCGGGACACAGCACAATCCCAATGCCAAGAGAGATAAGAATGGTATTCCCCTGACCCCTGCAGGCACCCTTATGGTTATGGGCGATCTGAGAGAGATGGACCCGAGATGGGTAGTTGGGGTCAGCATACTCGGCTACGGCTGCTCCCTTGCTGTGGGCTTAGGTATCCCGATCCCTATCCTCAACGCGAAAATGGCCCGTTTTACGGCTGTTTCTGACGAAGAAATCCACACTCAGATTATCGACTACGGAAATGACTATCCAAAGGGTGAGTCAACCAGTTTGGGCCAGGTAAGCTATGCAGAATTAAAAAGTGGTGCAATCAATCTTAACGGTCAGGAGATCCACTCTGTCCCCCTCACCTCCTACATTAGATCCCTCGAGATTGCAAACATACTGAAAGAGTGGATAGAAAAGGGCGAATTTCTTCTCACGCAACCACAGGAGATGCTGCCCACTGTCAAATAGAGACCTTTGCAAAACGCCCCCTTTCGAAGTCTGCGCTTATCTGCCCAATCTCTGCGTCAGACTCAAATTTTAATCCTCGAAATATTCAATATATTCCTGTGGTTAAAGTCCTCGCCTTCCTTGACCTTGGCCAAAATTGGGCATTTTTCAAAGGTCTCAAATAA
>JAOZQV010000001.1 GCA_029932035.1 Deltaproteobacteria bacterium
ATGTCAAGATATTATTGACTATACGTTTAGATGTTGATAGCTTAACTTATCAAAATTCTTAATTATAAGAGAGCATATCTCAAACTGAAAGAGGAGGAGAGATGAAGGTAAGCAACGTTTCTGAGATGAGGAACTTAGACAAAACGGCCGTTAAGGAATTCGGTATCAAAGAAGAACTGTTGATGGAAAACGCCGGGGAGGCGACCTATTTCGTTATTTCAAAGGAATGTGGTATTAAGGGAAAAAAGTTCATCATATTTTGCGGCATAGGCAATAATGGTGGCGATGGATTCGTTATTGCAAGGAAAATTCATTCCAATGGTGGAAAAGTAAAGGTTTTTATCTTAGGTGATAAGGGGAAATACAGGGGCGCGGCAAGACTCAATCTTGACATTATTTCCCGGCTGATGATTGAGGTTCGAGAGGTTGAATCTGTCGAATCTGTCAAAATGGATGTTGCCCATTCAGACGCCATTGTAGATGCTATCTTCGGCACAGGCCTGATCCGGGAGGTCACGGGGCTGTATCAGAATATCATTGAACTGATCAATGGCAGCGGGAAGACGATAATCAGCGTTGACATCCCTTCCGGAGTCACAGGAGATGCGGGAAAGATCATGGGTGTTGCGGTAAAGGCGGATTATACTGTGACCTTTGGTCTTCCAAAGACCGGAAATATCCTGTTCCCGGGCCATGATCTTTGCGGTAAACTGTTTGTTACGCACATCTCCTTCCCTCCCGCAATGTATAATTCCGATTCGCTGAAGGTTGAGATAAATCAGCCAAAAAGGCTTCCACCAAGAGAAAGGGATGGCCATAAGGGGAGTTTTGGCCAGGTCCTTTTTATTGCTGGCGCGGCAAACTATTTTGGCGCGCCCTATTTCTCGGCCCTGTCTTTTCTGAAGGCTGGAGGAGGGTATTCCCGTCTTGCAGCGCCTGCATCCATCACACCCCACATTGCCAACAAAGGGAGCGAGATAGTTTTCTTGCCCCAAAAAGAGACAGCCGCTGGAAGTATATCTCTCGAAAATAAGGATTTTCTCCTTGATCTGGCAGAGAAAATGGACATGGTTGTCCTGGGACCCGGCCTGTCATTAGACGAAGAAACTCAAGGTCTGATAAGGGAGTTGGTAAAGGAGATCAACCGGCCGATTCTCATAGATGGCGATGGAATTACTGCCATTTCCAAGGACTTGAAAATTATAAGAGAGAGGAAATCCGGCACTATTCTTACTCCGCATCCGGGCGAAATGTCTAAGCTTACGGGAGTGGACATACAAGAAATAGATGCCAACAAGATCGATATGCTTCAGCGCATATCTAAGGAACTGAACACGATTATTGCCCTGAAAGGCGGCCGTTCACTGATTGGTTTTCCTGATAAACGGGTTTTTGTTAATATGTCGGGAAATCCGGGCATGGCAACCGCTGGCTCGGGTGATGTTCTTACTGGAGTTATCGCCGCAATGTTTGGTCTTGGTCTGAACATAGGTAATTCCGTGTTGAAGGGGGTGTTTATTCATGGATTTGCCGGAGATTTGGCCGCCAAAGAAAAGGGTGAGGACGGGATAACAGCCCAGGATATCCTTGATTATTTGCCCCTTGCCCTGAAAATGGATCGGGAGGATCTAAGCGAAACTTATATGGACCGTTATAAAGGAGCCCAAATTATTTAAGGCGGATTTGGAGATTAAGGGATTAAGGAATTGCATCTAACACGCACTTCTTAAGGGCGTATCAATATTCAATATTCAATCGTCAATATTCAATTCAAGACGTGTTGTCTAATTTCAAATGATGTGGTATTTTTGATACACTTTTTATTGTGGTGTTTTTGCATGACTTAGCTAACTATCTAAAATTTGTGATTATTTATTCAAATTGAGAGTATGGCAGGGATTTTGCATAGAGTTCATTAAGAATACGTATAACGGCCTGTGTTTCAACCAGGCTTCTCGGATGTGCGTGCATCTTTTTTCCCACGATCTTAAACCACTTAGGAGGGAAGATTAATAGGGGAGGAAATAACGGCATCTTGGGAAGCCTTTTTTTTGTCCAATACCTCAATCCAATTCTTTGTGGTCGCGCTGTTATGCCCCAGTACAGAGAACGTACTTACAGGAAAAGGGTCAGTTCTAAGGACCTAACCTGCTTTAGTGTTGCTGTCAAAGAGACAGATCTATGGCTTTGTGCAGATAAAAACTTAGAAAAAGAGACCAGAGATCTGATATTTGATTGCAGGCATCAGCTTGAATCCTACATAAGATCTCACCCGGAATTTCCACACTCCCTCGTACCCTTAGAGGGGGATCCCTATGCCCCCCCGATTGTAAAAGAGATGATCCGTGCAACAGGGAAGATCGATGTGGGGCCTATGGCATCTGTGGCAGGCGCTATTGCCCAGTATGTTGCAACGGGGCTTCTTAATCTTACAGATCAGGTAATCGTAGAGAACGGAGGAGATATTTTCCTGAAGGCCGATCGGCCACTAACTGTCTCGGTTTTTGCAGGGGCTTCGCCTTTGAGTGGGAGATTTGGACTCTTGATTCCCGTGAGTCAGATGCCCTTGGGCGTCTGTTCTTCATCTGCAACCGTAGGCCATTCACTGAGCCGGGGGATCGCAGATGTGGTCTGCACCCTTTCGTCATCAGGGGCCATGGCAGATGGCGCTGCAACCGCCCTCGGAAACAGGGTCAAAAAAAAGAGAGATCTTGAGGAAGTAGCCCGATGGGCGAATCAGATCGAGGGTGTTTTGGGTGGAATGGTTATTGTGGGAGATACCATGGCCACCTGGGGGGATATTGAGCTTGTAGAGGTATGAGTCTAAAGATCATACAATCTGTCATCAACCGCAGGTGGTCGGTATTTGGGGCCTTTGGGATGTTTTTTTTCAAAGGCAAAAGGCTCTTCCCCTTCCAAGAGATCTCCCATCTCAGCCTCTATGGTTTCGGGATCTTCCCCTGCTTCCATTCTCCCCAATGCCTCCTCCATCCCAGACCCCAGATTTAACCCGGTCATATCTGTCAATTTGCGCATCAGATTGGCGGCCTGTTTTGGATCATTTTCATCCATATGCTCGGCCTCTCTTGCAAGGAGGTTCATCGCGTTTTCCATTTTTCTTTCGTCCATGTCGGGAAGAGGCATTTCCTCTTCCTCTCCCTGACCCCGGGGGCTGGCAAAGACCGACATGCGACGTTCGAGTTCGATCTTCCGGCATTTGGGGCATATAGGCCTTTTCTCGGTGTTTACTGATTTGGAGAAGAAATTGAATATCATGTGACATTCAGTACAATAAAATTCGTATATCGGCATTTTTCCTACCTCCGGATATCGTCAACCCTAACGAGGCCTGACCTCATACATTCTATGATCTGTGGTTTAAGATAATGACCTTGTCTCACTCCTGTCAAATGATTTTTCCGGTTTGTGGGGATTATTTCTATAGATTATGCCTTGTCTTTTTTCTTAGGTTGGTATACTCTCCATCTGAAATTTATCTACCCCTGTGTGAACCGGCCTGTTTTGGATAATGCAATGAAAATCGGAGTGCTTTCAGATACACACCTGTATCAGGTGACAGAAGAATTTATTGCGATCTATGACAAATATCTCTCTGATAAAGACATAATTCTGCATGCGGGCGACGTTGTTTCCCCTGAGATTATTGACTTCCTAAATGCGAAGGATTTTCACGGTGTTTACGGCAATATGGATCCTTTGGAGGTAAAGAGATTTCTTCCGGATAAAAAGGTTATTAATTTAGGTGGTTACAGATTGGGGCTTATTCATGGGTGGGGTCGTTCTGATGATTTGGAAGATCGCATCCTACCCCTGTTTAATGGGGTGGACGTTATTGTCTATGGGCATTCGCACATCGCTTCGAACCACATAAGAGACGGGATTCTTTTTTTTAATCCCGGGACAGCAACCGGCTACAGCTCATCCGGTTTTCATAGCATAGGTGTTTTGGAATTGGGTGATGCGGTGCGGGGTGAAATTATAACTATTTGAGGAAGCCTTTATGATGGTATTGTGGGCGCCATGGAGAATGGAATATATCCTCTCCGATCAGAAGGAGGGAGACTGTATTTTTTGCCCTGGAAAGAATCGCGGTGAAGACGAGTCAAGATTGATTTTGTACGTGGGTCAGCTCTCCATGGTAATGATGAACCGGTTTCCATATATCAATGGACATCTTTTGGTAGCGCCGGTGAGGCATGTTAGGGGTCTGGAATTACTCTCTCAGGAAGAAAAACTTGATCTGTTAACTATGGTTAGCAAGTCGATTGAGGTCCTGAAGAAAGCCATAGGTCCGGAGGGTTTTAACGTGGGGTTAAACCTTGGCAGGGTGGCTGGAGCAGGTGTTGAAGAACACATGCATTTTCATATTGTGCCCCGTTGGAATGGGGACACCAACTATATGACAGTTCTCGGGGAAGTGAGGGTGATCCCGGAACACATTGTGGAGACCTATCACAGGCTTTTACCGTATTATGGAAAACCTAACGTTAATTATGGAGGTAAGAAATGAAACATTTAAAGGCGATTATTGTAATCCTGTTTTTGCTTCTTGTTGTCATCTTGGCCGTTCAAAATTACCAAGCCTTGTCAACCCCCATTAGTTTTAAAGTCAACCTCCTCTTTCTGAATGCTGAATCTTCAGGCCTGCCGGTGTTCCTTATCGCTGTTGTCACTTTTCTGGTGGGTGTTATCAGTACCTGGTTGTATGGAATTTCAGAGCGCCTTGGGTTCAGGCGGCAGGTCAAGGTCTTGACGAAGGATGTGAAGGATAAGGAAAAAGAGTTGAATTCACTAAGGAATTTGCCGGTGACCACCGAGGATATGAGCGCTGATCAACCCGCCGTCAATACATGATAAAAAAACCTACGGGGTTACTTTTTATGTAGCCATTCAAGGGGTTCGCATAGCACCTGAATTCCTCCCCCAGCGGGACTTCCTGAGTTCTAAACGCTCTTGCACCAAAGTTCATACTGAGCTTTGTCCATACAAGGCGGAGTGGCCCAAGCCTTTTGTGGACGTGTCAGTCTAAGGGAGATCACCATGTTGCAATCAGTATGGCAATGGTTTCTTGAATTAGGGGGCCAACAGGGGCTCCTATTCTCAATTATTGCCCTTCTGATCGGTCTTATTTTGGGTTCTTGGATACGACCCTTTAAGAGAGAAACGGGGAAGGCCGTTGTTAGCAAAGGAGACAAATCGTTCTTCAAGGGGATACAGTATCTTCTCTCCAACGATCATGATCAGGCCATAGAAGAATTCACCAAATCAGTCCAGGTAAACTCAGATACCATTGAGACCTATGTTGCGCTTGGGAACCTTTATCGTTCAAAGGGTGATATAGACAGGGCCATACGGATTCGTCAGAATATCATTTTGAGGCCAAATATAGATGAGCGAATAAAGGTTAGGGCTATTTTCGATTTGGCTAAGGATTACCGGAAAGGGGGTTTCCTTAATCGGGCGCTGAGCACGTTTCTTGAAGTGACAGAACAAAGCCCTGCAAATGCGGAGATACTGAAAGAGATCGAAAGGATCTACGAGGAATTAAGAGATTGGGAAAATGCCTATGAAACGCGACAAAAAATTGCTCGATTAGACAAGGGTAACCATCAACATATCTTAGCACATTATCTGGTTGAGACAGGAAAGGTCTGTCAGGAGAAAGGGGATCTGAGCAGGGCGAGGTCTCTTTTTACAAAGGCCATATCCACCCACAAAAGGTGTGTCGATGCCTACCTTCACTTAGGTGACCTCCATTTCGCAAGACAAGAGTATAAAAAGGCAATAGCTGCCTGGAAAAAGGTGGTTGAGATAATTCCCCAGTTCACCTTCTTGGCGTATCGCCGTCTGGAAGGGGCTTACTCGCAGATGAAGAATCTGGAGCCGGTGGGAATTTTCCTGAAGGAGTGTGCCCAATCCAACTCCGATGCCTTCACGCATATGGCTTTGGCGCGCTACCTGCACAATGAAAACGACGTAGAAGGCGCGCTAAGGGAGACAAAAAGCGCTCTTGCATTGGACCCTTCTTTTTGGGAGGCCAGGAAATTCAAGGGGGAGATTCTTCTGAGCCAGGGCAGGGAAAAGGACGTAATAACCGATTATGTTGAGATCATGGAACATCTGAATATACCCTATCTCAGATTTAGATGCTCCCAGTGCGGCTTTGAACCGAGTGAGCTCCAATGGAAATGTCCCCAGTGCAACCGATGGGACACAATCGGCTTAATAGATTCCACTGGCGCCGCAGTCGAACAACCCGCTTGACGTTTCGTGCGGGCTGCGGGTTTGACTGTTCAAACGTTTTTCAATAGTCATTAGTGATGATCTTGTAAAAAGTCCGAAATCAAATTTTTCTTGCTTATAAACCTTTGATTTTATTGCATGTCAATATTCAATATTCAATATTCAATATTCAATTCAAAATGACCCAACTGACACCTATGTTGAAGCAGTACATGGGCATCAAGGATGAATTCCCTGATGCCATTTTATTTTTTCGCATGGGTGATTTTTACGAAATGTTTTTTGATGATGCTAAGATTGCCTCTAAAATCTTAGGTATTACCCTTACATCGAGAGGGACCTTTAACGGGGAAAAAGTTCCCATGTGTGGCATACCCCATCATGCCAACAGATCCTATATCGGGAGGCTGGTTGACAGCGGCTGGAAGGTTGCCATTTGCGAGCAGACCGAGGATCCCAAATTGAGCAAGGGGATTGTCAAGAGGGAAGTGGTAAGGCTTGTTACTCCAGGGTCAGTGGTTGATGAAAAAGCTCTTGATCACAAGACCAACCTTTTTATGGCTGCAATTTCGGGTGAAGACGGGGCCTATGGGTTGGCGCATGTGGACCTTTCAACCGGCGAATTCAGGGTAACAGAGATCGGGTTATTTGATGAACTTTTAGACGAATTAGGGAGAATAGATCCCGCTGAACTGCTGATCCCTGAAAACGAGCAATTATCAGAGCGAAAAGAGCTTGCCGATTACCGATTGGAGATAATAGAGAGTCACTCTTTTGACCCTCTCGGGGCTGAGGTCCTACTTAAAGAGCAACTCGAGGTGAAATCCCTGGTTGGATTTGGATGCCAGGACATGGTCCAGGGCATCATCGCAGCAGGGGCGCTTGTTTCATATCTCAGGGATACCCAGCAAGGATTCCCGGAGCACATTAAGGAAATTGTGAGTTACCACATCGGGGACTTCATGGTCTTGGATGAGTCCACATGCGCTCATTTAGAGCTTTTGAAGACTATGCGCAGGCAGTCGGTGAAAGGATCACTCTTCCATATCCTTGATAAAGCTGTGACACCGATGGGGAGTCGTCTCTTGAAAAGGTGGATTTTCTACCCCCTTATTAACATTGACAAGATCAGAGAGCGATTAGCTGCTGTTGCCTGCTTCAAGGACGATCCTTTGTTAAGAGGGGAAATAAGAGATGAGCTTAAAGAGATTTACGACATTGGACGTTTAAACGGCCGCATCGCCCTTAAGAGGGCTAATGCAAGGGACCTCTTGGCCCTTAAATCCTCAATTTTGAGGCTCCCTTTCATCAAGAATGCCTTGGAGAATTCAACCAGTACGCTGTTATCCGCCATTGCCTTAAGGTTAGATCTCCTCCAGGACATAGCATGTTTGATAGGGGAGACAATTTGCGAGGAGCCTCCCGTTTCGCTGAAAGAGGGAGGAATTATCAGAGAGGGGTATAACGCGGAGTTAGACAGGTTGATCTCTTTGAGCCGCGATGGAAAGAGCTGGATTGCGGGGTTTGCCCGTTCTGAGCAGGAAAGAACCGGGATATCGAGCCTGAAGGTAGGATTTAATAGGGTCTTTGGGTATTATATTGAGATCTCTAAGTCCAATTTACATCTCGCCCCTGCTGACTACATCAGAAAACAGACTTTGGTCAATGGCGAGCGTTATATTACTGAGGACTTGAAGGTCAAGGAAGGAGAGGTGCTGGACGCCGAAGAGAAGAGGGTAGAGCTTGAACTCAATATTTTCGAGGAAATCCGTGGGAAGATAGCGCTGGAAAACAGGCGGATAAAAGAGACTGCAGGGCTTATTTCCGAGATCGATGTTATTGCCGGTATGGCTGAAACTGCGGAAAACAACGATTACACATGTCCGGAAATCAATGATAGCACTGATATCAATATTACTCAGGGGCGGCATCCTGTAATCGAGTTGAGTGTTAAAGAAGAAGACTTTGTGCCCAACGATATCCATTTAGATTCTCTAAAGCAGCAGGTAATGATAATTACCGGCCCTAATATGGCAGGTAAATCTACCATCCTTAGACAGACCGCACTGACCGTGCTAATGGCCCAAATAGGAAGCTTTGTGCCCGCGTCAAAGGCTGTAGTAGGGATTGTGGATCGTATTTTTACCAGGGTGGGGGCATCAGATGACTTAGCAAGAGGACAGAGCACCTTCATGGTGGAGATGAATGAAACAGCAAACATCTTAAGACATATGACTCCCAAAAGCCTTGTTATTTTAGATGAAATCGGACGGGGGACAAGCACCTATGATGGATTGAGCATTGCGTGGGCCGTTGCAGAGGCCTTACACGATAGAGAAGGGAGAGGAGTGCGGGCGCTTTTTGCCACCCACTATCACGAGCTGACAGAGCTTGTGACTACAAAGCATAGGATTAAGAACTTCAATATTGCAGTCCGGGAGTGGAATGACAAGATTGTTTTTTTAAGAAAGCTGGTCCCTGGAGGCACAAGCCGCAGTTATGGCATACAGGTGGCGCAGATTGCGGGGATCCCGAAGGACGTTGTCACGAGGGCCATGGAGATCTTAAGCAACTTGGAAGGAACCGATACCGATGAAGCCGGCAGGCCTCGTCTGGCTCATAATAGTGTGTCCGAAGAGGAGCGGGGGGATATGGTGCAGTTGGACCTTTTCGGATCGGTGGATTGGAAGCTGAGAGAATGGGTCACGGGTCTTGATATTAACTCTATGACCCCCGTAGAGGCGCTGGTGGAGCTTAATAAGTTAAAAGAGTGTGTGGTTACTAAGTGAAAAACAGGATCTATTACATATGGATGCTTGTGATTGTGGCGGGTTTCTTGTTTGAAGCGCCTGAGGCCTTCTCCAAGACCAAGGGTGGGCCAGCCACGCTTCTCACACGCGCTGATCAGTGCAGGAAGGCCCTGCATAAATCATCCAAAAAAACGAAATATCGGCATAACTGGTTAAAATGCATTCGTCTTTATAAAAAGGTTTACAAGGTTTATCCCAAGAGCAATCAGGCTGCTTGGGCGCTTTACCATTCGGCCAACCTTTACACCGGGCTTTACAGGTACTCGGGGAGCTCGAAAGATCTAAATGAAGCGGTCGCTCTTTACAGAAGCCTGGCTGGTAAACATAAGGGCCATTCTCTTGCAGATGATGCCCAATATAAGATCGGAGAAATATTTTATAAATCCAAGAAAGACCCTGCCCAGGCTTATGTTGAATTCCTAAAGGTAGAAGTAAACTTTCCCAAGGGAGATATGCGGCCTAAGGCCAAGCAGATGCTCAACAAGCTTGCCGTGACCCTGCGCAAGAAGAATGCAAAGAAAGACTCGGGCAGCGCGCCTCTCTCTAAATCCAAACGAGTGCCTGTCAAAGATATTCGGTACTGGTCAACCCCCAACTACACGCGGGTAGTGATTGATATCCAAAGCCCTGTGAAATATGAGCACCATTTATTGAAGGCTGATCCCGATCACAAGAAACCACGCAGGCTTTATTTAGATCTCAAAAACGCTCGTGTCTCTAAGAGTATTGACAGCGTGGTTCCGATTAAGGATGATTTGCTTCGAATGGCCAGGGCAGGCCAGTATACCAAAAACACGGTGCGTGTTGTTCTGGACATAGAAAAAATCGGGGGTTATCATGTCTTCCACCTCTATGACCCGTTTAGAATAGTGGTGGATGTGCGCAGGTTTAAAAAGGGTAAAACCAGGATCAGGCCTGAGCTTGCGTCAAAGAAGAGGGATGTAAGGAAGGGTATAAGGAAGGAAAAGAAACCTGCCAAGACGGTCTCTTTAGCGAGGCAGCTCGGTTTGAATGTTAAGAGGATTGTGATCGACCCTGGTCATGGTGGAAAAGATCCTGGTTGCCGGATTGGAGGACGCTATAAAGAAAAGAATATTACGCTGAGTATTGCCAAATTTTTGGCCAAAGAACTAAGAAAAAAGATCGGGTGCCAAGTCTTTCTCACCAGGGATAAAGACATCTTTTTATCTTTAGAGCGGAGGACAGCCATTGCCAATATGAAAAAGGCGGACCTGTTCATTTCATTACACGTCAACGCCCACAGGAGTACCAAGATTCATGGATTAGAGACCTATTTTCTGAACATGGCCACTGATAAGAGGGCTGTTATGGTGGCAGCAAGGGAAAATGCCACATCAGAAAAGAATATAAGCGATCTCCAGACCATCCTGAACGATCTGATGTTAAATACCAAGATCAATGAGTCAAGCCGATTAGCGCATCACGTGCAGAAGGGGATGGTAGTAAACACCAGAAAAAGATATAAAAGAATCAAAAGCTTAGGTGTAAAGCAGGCTCCTTTTTATGTCCTTATTGGAGCACAAATGCCGGCTATCCTCGTGGAGGTAGGCTTTCTGACCAATAGCACAGAAAGAAAGAGGCTGCTAAGCACAAAATATCAGAAAAGAGTGGCAGAGGGGATTTATGCAGGCATAAGTTCCTATATCAATAGTATCGATCAGGTCTATCAGGGCGGGTGATTGGATTTCCTACTTCATCCTCAGGTATGCATTTATAAATATATCAATATCGCCGTTCATCACCTTATCCACGTTTCCTTCGTCAATATTCGTCCGGTGGTCCTTTACCAGCCTGTAAGGGTTGAATACATAAGATCTTATCTGACTACCCCATGCTATCTCTTTTTGATTCTGGTGCATCTCCTGTTTCTTCTTATCCAGTTTCCCCTTTTCAACATCGTATAGCTTTGCCTTCAGCACCTTCATCGCCATTTCTTTGTTGCGATGCTGGGATTTCTCATTTTGACACTGGGTTACAATGCCTGTGGGAAAGTGGGTAATTCTCACTGCCGAACTGGTCTTGTTCACATGCTGGCCACCTGGACCGCTGGCCCTGTACGTGTCAATGCGGAGGTCATTTTCATCCACTTCGATAGTGATATCCGTGTCAACCTCCGGTAAAACAGACAGCGAAGCAAAGGATGTGTGCCTCCTCCCTGTGGCGTCAAACGGGGAGATCCTAACCATACGATGTATCCCATGTTCCGATTTCAGGTATCCATATGCGTAAGATCCAGTTATCGTAAAGGTGACGTTTTTGATGCCGGCCTCATCTCCCGGGAGATAGTCAATAACCTGGACCTTCATACCCTTGTCTTCACCCCATCGGGTATACATCCTGAAGAGCATCTCCACCCAGTCCTGGGCCTCGGTTCCCCCTGCCCCTGCATTAATTGCCAGAATGGCGTTTCGCTTGTCATCCGGCTCTCCGAGCAGGGCCTGAAATTCTAGCCCCCTGATCGCTCTCTGAATCCTAGCCACATCATTGTGTATCTCTTTTAGGGTGGAGGTATCTTTCTCTTCCTGGGCGATTTCAGATAGGAGTCTGGCATCTTTTGCCTCTTTGTGAAGTGTTTGCCATGTATCGATTTTTCCCCTTATTAAGGCTCTCTCCTGGCTCAAACGGGAAACTTCTTCCTGTTCCTGCTGCCAGAAATTGGGGTTGGACATCAATTTTTCAATTTTTTCAAGTTCCTCTTCTTGGTTGGCCAAGTCAAAGATGACCTCTTAGATCATTCAGTTGCCCCATAATAATATCGATGTTTTCAGTAATTTCTTCGAACATTTTGATCCTCCTGACACAGCTTTAATGTGCTTGATATTCGTCATCCTTCATCAAAGCCAAAAAGTAGGTAGCCGTTTACGGCTTGAAATTAGAAATTGGGAAAATCAGAAGAATGTAGAACCCCTATCAAATTTCGAATTTCCAGTTTCGGCATCCGGTTTTCAACCTAATAATATACCACATTTCGGAAAGAAGTGTAACCTCATGAATGAAGGATGCCTAATATTTTAATCCTTGACAAAACAATTTCAAGTCACTTGTTTCTTATTGACCGGCCACGGGAAAGGAAGGAAATGCCCTGCTGCGCCTTTGTGCCGATCATCACGCCTTCAATTATCGGCTCGTTGACCTCCGGCTCTGATTTCCATTTGACAATGAAGTTTGCCCCCGAACCCCCGCTCTTATCCGACTCACTAACAATGTAGCGGCTTGATGCCATTGGATTTAATTGTTGGGGCTGTTTCAAGTAATGCTTGAGCAGTTTTCCATCTGAATCATAATAGTCCACCGACAGGATAGTAATCTGATGATCAGGATCTGTATTGCGTATGCTGAGAGTGGCGGCCAATAAGAAGGGACGTTCCCGGTCGCCAATGTAAATATGGGAATAGATCGGCACATAGACTGTTTGTCCCTTTGAGAGTTGGATTTCCGATGCGGCCCGGCTGGGAGTGGTTATCAGACCTGCCGCCAATAATACACATCCAAGAAACACCAATAATCTTAGGCGCCTGCAATGTATCATTTTTTTTACTCCTTTCCTTCCCTAAAGAACTCCTTTTGATTGACACTGATTGAAAATTTCTTTTGGGTAACGCTTCCCATGAATATACCTTCAAGCACCAAATTTTACACTAAAATAGTATCCAATATATAACCCCGGGTCAAGGATCAAAAAATTAAAATGATAGGGGAAAAGACTGACCAGGCAAATAGCAATTTCCCTTGACTTCCCCTTTGTTTTCCATATGATTCTATGCAATTCACGAGCGAAACCGAAAACTCCTTTACATTACAGGTGAGGCCTGAATAGCTCCCGGATCTGCGCCAACCTTCGGTTGTCAAGACCGTGTGAAAAAGTATCCTGTTCAGTTGACTGCTTTTTGAATGCAGTATCGGGATTCAAAGTGATTCGAAAAACAAGTATAGATAAAACTGTCTCTTCCCATGGCCCCAGAAATGTCATAAGGGGTTTCATGATGTTAGTTCTGGTCATTTTGGTCGGGACAGTAGGGTATATGGCCATAGAGGGATGGCATGCCTTCGAAGCGCTCTATATGACCGTTATCACCATTACTACGGTCGGATATGGGGAGGTGAGGACAGTATCAGAGCCGGGCAGGGTCTTTACTGTTTTTCTCATTTTCATGGGCATGGGGACAATGGCATATACCCTTGGAATCGTGGCTCAGATGATGGTCGAAATTCAGGTCAGAGCTATTATAGGGAGGAGAAAATTGGGACGAAAATTGAGATCAATCAAGAATCATTATATTATATGTGGCTGCGGACGTATCGGGAGTATTATCGCACATGAATTACGGGCCAACGGGATTCCCGTTATGGTAATTGATCATGGCCCTGACGCAAGAGAGTCTTTAGAAAAACAGGATATCCCCTATATTATCGATGATGCAACCAGCGAGGATGTTTTGATAGAAGCGGGAATCGAGAGGGCAAAGGGATTGATTGCAGTGGTCCTTTCGGATGCTGACAACCTCTTTATCACAATGAGTGCGAGGGGACTCAATCCCGATCTTTTTATTCTGGCCCGGGCCGATGAGGAACATACTGAGGGGAAACTGCTGAGGGCAGGGGCCAACAAAGTCGTGCTCCCTTACTTGATAGGAGGCCGGCGTATGGTACATACAATCTTAAGGCCTGCGGTGACTGATTTTTTGGATTTTACGCTTCACGGCAAGAATATTGAGTTGAAGATGGAAGAGCTGCTGGTAGGAGATCGATCGAAACTGAACGGGGTCAAATTGGTCGATTCGGGGATCAGGCAGGAGATGAATGTGATGATTGTGGCCATCCGGGATAAAGGCGGAGAAATGAGCTTTAATCCATCTTCAGAAGTACGTATTGAGGCTGGGGATACCTTGGTAGCCTTAGGGCCTGTCAGTGATCTTGAAAAGCTCACCAGCATCCTTTTGGGTAAGTAGGGCTTGATTCGAGACGGGGTCACCACGTTAACTATTTAGTGGATAGTTAGGCATTAGGCTGCCTGCCCTTCCAATCTTCCTGCGGGGACCCTTCAAGAGAGCAAAAGAGACCAGATTCACAAGCCCCCAGATGCCGGAAGCCGAAAAGTAATTTTCAATGGATCGATCAAAAAGCACGGAAATTTTGGGATCGAATTCTCCGTCCCCTTTCCAGAGGAGGTAGTACAGAGGAACCCTTGGGAAGGGCAGAAACCGGTAGGCCTTATCGGCCATGTCCAGAGATTTACCTTCATAATAGTAGGCCGCTGTTTCAAATCCATCAACGTCATCCCCGTATCGCTCCAAAAGGGGCCCCAGCCTGAGTTCATGTCGTCCTTTAAAATAATGAGCTTCTTTGAGATCTTTGGCGCCGACAATATCTTTACCTAAGGGGTGAAACGAGTCTACGTGATTGAGATACAGAAGGGTAATCAGTTCGAGCAGGGGATCATCTACATTTCTCCACTTATCCCCCACCAATTTTTTCAGGCATGCGTTCTGAATATCAATTAGAATGTCTTCCTTTAAGAAATGAAAAATCAGCCCTCCCGATGGGTGGGGAAGAAAGAGGGTGAGATTAAGGAGGGTTTTTTTGTCTCTGTTCTTCAAAACATCCCAGTACTCGGGAGGCACTCGGATGAACCTATCATTATGGTCTAAAGGAGGCGGTCCTCCCTCCAATCGTCTTTCATGCATGGCCAAAAAGCCTTTGCTGAATGGGTAGGGCCCCGTATGGAAGTTATCACATGGAAAGGCCTGGCAATCTCTCATACAATAATCGATACGGTTCATAACTGCACATACCAGAATAGCACAGGTTCCCGCGAAAACTGTCTTCTGGGCCTCAAGCTTTCCTTCTGCTTCTTTACTTTTCCCGGGCCCACAGGTGGAACAAAGCCCGAGGAGACGTAATTTGCAGACATCGCAATTAATTCCACATGCTCCGGTAGGCATGATGTGACCTCAACTCATTTGGGTGCAATTACTCTTATCTCCCTAAGAAATGATAAAAACCTCAGGCAGCATAACCCCGCGTTGCGGCATCTTCGACAGGCATGGATTGATTTGATTCAAAAAAATGAAATTAATCCAGATCCGGTATATCAAGAATCACTATCCTGCTTTCAGTACACCCACCCAAGCAGGCCCATGCAGATAAAATTGGCAAGAAAGACGATCGCATACAGGGTAGCGACAGCAATTGTTTTGGCCTGGTTGGTTTTAAGGCTTAACACTAAGATGGCGGCCACGTAAAATTCAAAATACCCAAAAAAGAAAATCAACCAGATTCCGCTAAAAGACCGGTTCCACCACGGGTACTCCCACACGAGATGTCCGCCCATATTCAGGAGACACTCCACAAAGACGCAGAAAGCCGCATAGCCGATGGCCCAAAACCAGCGATTTGGAATCCCAAGAATTTTATCAGACTTGCTTTCAGACAGGGTGTTGTAAAAGATGACACCGGAAATGGCGAACATAAACATGATCTCAATATTCCATCCGATCATTGTTTTGAGGGCGCTCTGGCCCGGCGTCGTCCAGCAGGCCGAATATTGTGTGAGATAGAACACCCAGCCGTTCCATGTCTCATTGAAGAAATCCATGCCGAATACCGTCAACCCTGCAAATATCGCATCCCAGTTGCCTGAGTGTCTGGCCTTCCGGATCTCGGCAGTATAGATATAAAATACGATGGCCAGTAGCGGAATCACATACCATTCGAGTGTGGATAAATCCCGGATCCCTTCAAGCGCGCGTTGTGATGCAGGTGTCGGCATGGCTTAGCTCCTCCTCATCATTCATAATTTTCTATTTTTGCCGCTTTGCGGCTTTGCGTGAGTACAAAAAGGATCTTCGACAAAGGTGCATATTCGGAAGATCGTTATCACATAGACAGGGCGGAATATATTGAATGCGTCGATACCTATTGATGGTAGGAAATGAAGTGATCTGTTTCTCAAAGGAAGAACCTGTCATCTCGCATCTCCACGTTAGGCAGAAATGAAGCTGAGAGGTAAAAAAATAAAGTTGTTTTTGAGCGAGCCCTTAATTCGTATCTATAGAACCTATCTCTTCCAAAGCCTTTTCGTATTCATCTGAGAGTAATTCTTCTGTTTCAATCTGCCTTTCTACGTTTCCTGCAGATGCTTCCAGTTCCTCACTATCAACATCCGACAAACCCTCTCCTTCCAGATGTTCATCTTCTCCCTTCGAAGATTTATGAACAACACCAGGGCTTTCAACTGAAATATAGTTCCCATCTCTGTCTAATTGGACAGAAAGTCTTACCTTCACATCAAAATCCAGTGAAAACGCGATACGATTGTCACAGATTTTAATTTTCGCATCTTTATATTTGACAGCTTCCTCAAGCTCGAGGTTATGCTCCTTCCTGAAGATCTCCTTGATGACGTCCCAATCAAGGTTAGACGCTATGGCCTTGATAAATTCCTGTTCGCCTTTTCTTATTATCTCAGGATTTGCTATTTTCATGCCGAGAACTCCTTTCGCAAAACGCTCGCAATCGTAAAAATCCAGACCCAGAGGGGATTTAGTCTACAGGTATTTTAATGGCTCAGATTCAATATCTCCTCTGCCAGATTAAAATAACACCTGGAGCCAGGAGACCTTATATCTTGGAGCAAAACCGGTTCCCCATGAGCAGGAGCATTTTTTAAGTCACTGTTTTCCGGGATTATTGTTTTGAACAACATATTGCTAAACTGCTCACGCGCAGATTCTGCAATTTGCAGGCAGCTGTCTTCTTTTGGGTTAAACATGGTCAGCAGTATGCCTGCTATTCTCAGACGTGGATTTAGCCTTCTTTTGAGGACTTGTACGACTTGTATCATTTGGGACACAGCCCCTAAGGCGTAAAATTCGCACTGTAGTGGAATCAACAAGAAATCGGCCGCAGTGATAGCATTAAATGTCAGGAGACTCAATGACGGGGGTGCGTCCACAAGGATATATTCATAGGTCCCCCTGAGGTGAGCGAGAAAGTTCAGGAGCCTTTTTTCCTTGTCAGGCCTTGACATCAATTCAAGCTCGGCTCGGAAGAGTTCCATGCGTGCCGGAAGTAGTTTGAGACATTCAATACTACTCTCTGTGATTATTTCACATGGATCAGCATCCCCAATAATTCCATGATATATGCTTTTCTTAAGTTTCGTCTTGTCAATACCCAAACCTGATGTGGCATTGCCCTGTGGATCCAGGTCAACAAGCAGGACTTCCTTTTCAGCAGCGGCTAAAGCCGCTGAAAGATTGACGGCCGTGGTAGTCTTCCCCACACCACCCTTCTGGCTCACGATAGAAATAACCACTCCCATGTCAGAATTTCCAAGATGATGATTAATAGAGGGGAAAACAGCCCCTGGGCAAAGAAAGCTCTTATAAATACATTGCAACCGGTATAATACGTTTATAACACTACCCAGTTTCAAAAGTGAAAGTCAACTTTTTATTAACCGCCTCGAACACCCCCCTTTCTGAATCCTCAAAAAGACGCATGACGCCAAACTGGCCATCATACCCCCCTTCACGGATCACCTGCTTACGCCGCATTCTCCCCACGGCCTCTGCAAAAACAGGCCCGCCTGCTTGTCTTAGCCTGGGCAGCGGAACATTCATCAGGATCTCAAGCTCCGGGCCTACCTGTGAAATAAGCCTTTCATAAAAGCCCGTCACTTTTTTTGTTGCAGGGCCACAGCCTAAAAGTTCTGAAAGGACTTCAGGCAAGGGGATGAGACTGACAAAATCCTTGGAAAGCAGAGGGGCATCACGGTCTGCAAGCTGGTATACCCGGTTGAGGACACCCACGGTCAATGGTCGCCGGCATACAGGACAGAGCCCTTCCAACTCAATGGTCTCCTCCGGTTCAAGCCTTACTTTGCACTTGCGATGACCGTCTAAATGGTACTTTCCCTCCTCAGGGAAAAACTCAATGGTGCCCCCTAAGCCCCTTCCATCGGTCATAGCCCGGATCACGTGGTCATAATCCAGGTCCGTATCAAACATGTTGGCCTCCCGCCCTAACTTTCCTGGGGAGTGGGCATCGGAATTGGACACTAATACGTATCTGTCTAATGCGGAGAGGCATCGGTTCATTGGGGGATCAGAGGATAATCCGGTCTCTAAGGCGTGAATGTGGCTTGTGAGGTCCTCAAAACACTCTTCTACGGCATCGAATCCTGACTTGGATCCAAACAGGGAAAACCAGGGAGTCCAAATATGGGCAGGAATGAAAAAGGCCCTCTCATCGGTCTCTAAGGCAATCTCTAAGAGGTCCCTTGAGTCGATCCCTAAGATAGGTCTGCCGTCGGATGAGATATTTCCAATCCGGTCCAATCTTTCATTAAACCTGATGACTGAAGACATGTGGGGCATGAGGATGAGGTGATGGAGCTTTCTGGTTCTACCCCCTTTTTTATAGATACAGCTTATCTCGCCTGATAGCAGAAAACGGGTCTTATTCCGGCATGAAGGAGGCACCTCGGAGCTGATTTCCTTTTGAATCTGAGGCCTTAGCTGATAGAGTCCCTCCTCGGTCTCCATGAGCTTATCGTTGAGGTCCGAAATCCATCCGGGATGGGTGAAATCCCCTGTGCCTATCAGGGCGATCCCCTTTTTTTGTGCCGAGATAGAAAGACGCTCAGGATCAAGGGTCTTGGAAGTGGCCCTGGAATAGTGGGAATGGATGTGGAGATCGGCAATAAATTTCATGCCCGTGTATTTGAATCTGAATGGATTTCATCGAAGACGCGGTTTGAAACTTCAGCTACTTTTTCCTTATCCACAACCGGTATTTGCCTTATCATACTGTTGATTTCTTCTTCGCTTCTATTGATACTTTGCGCAATCATAGCGGGTGAGATCTCTTCTTCAGGGATAGCCGTGCCGCACACCACAACAGAGCCCATGAATTCCCCATCCGAAAACACGGGGATCATGCATTTGGACATGCTTGCTTCGCAAGCGACAATCACGGGTCTTTGTGTTTCCTTCGCCTCCTTTGCCATGAATTTTTGTGTCTTTGCACATATCCCTATCAACGATTCTTTATTGGCTCGAATCTCTTTACAAAGCTCGTGTCGTTCCCCGCTTTCCTGAAGAACGAAGCTGTGCGGGTCGACAAGGGCTGTCGGCATACTAAGCGCCTCGCAGAGATCATCCAAGATTTGTTGCCATTCCTCCTCGGACTTGATGTGGAATAAATTCATTGTTGCCTCCATTTGGTTAGTGCCCATCCATAAATCGCAATTTTCCGCAATCTCAGCGTCAGACTCAATCCCGCCAACGGCGGGATTAATCCTCGAAATACTCTAATGTATTCCTGTGGTTAAAATCCACATCTTTCTTGACCTTGCGAAAACTATCTCATTTCTGGATGGACACTTGTCAATTTTACCTCAGATAAGGAACATATGCGAATAGGAGCCGAACGTCAACAATGGATCGGGGTTTAATGTCTGAAAAAGGGATTATGTTTTCTCTCTGTGCCGATAGTAGTGTGCGGTCCGTGTCCCGGATATACCCTCAAATCATCTCCGAGGGGAAAGATTTTTTCCTTGACGCCCTGCAGTAATTCATGATGGTTGCCGCCGGGGAAATCGGTCCTTCCAATGGACCCGGCGAACAGGGTATCTCCTGTGAAAATCACTCCCGGTGCATAAAAGCAAACCCCGCCCGGAGAGTGGCCAGGCGTGTGGATCACAGATATTTTAAATTCCCCCAAATGGATCTCCTGGGCCTCGACAAGATGGCCGTCGGGCTCGAACCCCAGACCGTTTGAATCGAGGGCGTGGATCAATACAGGGGCCCCGGTAATTTTTTTCAACTCCTTTGCCCCGCCAACGTGATCTATATGCCCGTGGGTAATCAGGATATAACGGATCTTGAGTCCCAAACCCGATATCTCCTTTACAATACGGAATACCTCATCACCGGGGTCTATCACAAGACCCTCTTTTGTTTCTTTTTGTCCCAAAATGTAACAATTCGATTGATAGGGCCCAACTACTAATTGTCTAAGCATTGTTCCTCCTCAAGGTTAAATTCTCTGTTTTCCTTCGTCACTCGTCACTCCTTGATCCCGCTGTAAGCGGGATTATTATTACACTGGCAACTAACATCTTTCTTCAACAATCGAGTATCGAACCGCCGAGTCCCGAATTACGAATGTTTACTTCTATTTTGCTTCGCCGCACACCCCGCAACGATAACACTCACCTACGCGGCAGATATCCGATTCCTCTCCCTTCAGGGCCAGGTTACGTTCTCTAATCAGATGCCTTTTTGAAATGCCATGATCAATGAAGTCCCACGGAAGCAACTCCTCAATTCCCTTTGGGCGATATACAAAAAAGTCCGGATTAATATCAGAAAACCTCAGGGCCTTGGTCCAGTTCCCACCGAATTTATGGGCTGACAACAGGATAGATCCAACCCTTCTATCTCCCATGGAAAGGAGCGTCTGGACGTAGGCCCATTTCGGGATATCCGAGCTCACATCAATACCCCCGACCTTACCCAATGACTTCTTCAACCATTTCTGTTTCTTCTTGAGGGATACCAATTCCTCCATGGGAAACCACTGGAACGGCGTAAAAGCCTTCGGAACAAAGCAGTTCACGCTAAGCTTGATTCGGCCTATCCTCCCCCTCTCAGCAGATTCTCTGACCATATAGTGTTTGATTCCCTTTACAAGTTCCGTGATCTCGCTTATATCATCGGCCGTTTCAGTGGGAAGACCGATGAGAAAGTATAGCTTGATAGAAAAATCCCCGGTCCTGGAAATCATGCGGACAGTGTCAATGATTTGATCTCTTGTAAGGCGCTTATTTATTGCCTTTCGAAGCCTTTCAGAGCCGGCTTCCGGAGCTATGGTTATCGTTTTCTGATTAGACGATTTCAGTTTGTCAAGGAGCCCCTGTGTCAGGGTCTCTGCCCTCAGGGATGAGACAGAAAAGGAGCCTCCCCTCTCGACGATCATTGCCATCAGATCTTCTATGCCGGGTGTATCCGATACTGCGGGACTCAGGAGACCTATCTGATGGGATCGCTCCATTGCCTTGAGAACGGATGCGCGCAGCCGGGACTCCTCATAGACTCTTGGAGGGCGATAGGCATAGCCCGCAGCACAAAAGCGGCACGAATGTCCACATCCCCTCCCCAACTCGATCAGGACCTTGTTACCAAATTCCGTATCCGGAGTAGTAATGTCCGAAATTGGCATCCTTTGTTCAGAGAACCCGCCTTCGGCAGAACAGGCCACCCTGATTTTTTCAGGGACCTGATCTCCTGCCGGGATAAATGCCTTAAGGGTGCCATCTTTATGGTATTCAGCCTGGTAAAGACGGGGAGCGTAAAGGCTATGTATATTCTTAGCCAAATTGGCAATGAACTCTTCTTTTGTAGCGTTGTCAGTACTGAACTCCGAAAAAAGGTCTATGAATTCATTTAAATTGGCCTCAGCCTCACCCAACAGAAAGAAATCCACAAAGGGAGATAATGGCTCCGGGTTCAGAAAAGTGGTAATTCCCCCTGCCATAATAAGGGGTTTGAGGTCTGACCTTTCCTCTGCGGAGAGGGGAATCCCGGCTAATTCTAAGATATGTAGGACATTGGGGTAGTCATTTTCAAAGGAGAGAGAGAAGGCCACAAGGTCAAACTCATAGAGTGGGGTCTGCGATTCCAAGGAGAGGAGCGGCTTTCCCGACCGAAGGTAGAGGGACATTTCTTGACCCTCGGGCAGAAAAGTACGCTCTGCAACAACATGGCGTTTTTCGTTTAAAAGGTGGTAAACAATCTGGAACCCCAAGTTTGACATGCCCAAGCGGTAGTAGTTAGGGTATATAAGGGCAATCGACAGCTTACCGCCCCAATCCTTTATTACAGCTCCCTTTTCCTCCGCAAGCCGGGCTCGATAGAGGGAAATGATGTCGCTTGACACGTCTCAATTTACCTTCACGGGTTCATCTGTAAATAGGTTGTTTAGGCTGTAGACTATTAGGCTATTAGGCTCCTATCAGCCTTCAGTCTGTCCCCTGCTACCTTAGGCTCAAAGTTCAGGGAAATTCAGGCAAACAATAGGCAGCCCAGACCGAATCAATCGGCTTTCGCTCGCAGAAAGGTTGGATACTCCAGATTTTCCTTTATACGGAATCTGTCGAAAAACCCCCTTTTCTCGCGTTTGCACGGCTTTGCCTCCAATGAATCAGGCAGACCCTTTCCATCCCTTAAAAAGGTAGGCGTGTCAAGGTTCACGCCATTCTTCCTCACCGTCCAGTCCTCCTCAACATCTTCAGAGGTTACATCTCTTAGCCTGACCACATTATCATAATCCTGGGTCGGGGCCTCAGTCGCATCTTTAACAACGGCCTTGAGATAATTCCGACCCTTCTCTTTAGAATTGCCATCTATCCCGGTGGCGATAACTGTCACCTGGACCTCATCCTCTAAGTCATCGTCAAGGACCATGCCCCAAAAGATCTCCGCATCATCATTCACTTCGTTTTTAATGTAGTTGGAGGCCTCTTCAACCTCTTCCATGGTCATGTCGGCTGGTCCGGTTATATTCATGAGAAGTCCTTTTGCCCCATCAATGGAGATGTCCTCTAAGAGAGGGCTATTTATGGCGTTCTGCGCGGCTTCGCATGCCCTGTTATCTCCGCTTGCCTTACCCATCCCCATGAGAGCGGTTCCCATCTGTTCCATCACCTTTTTCACATCGGCAAAATCAAGATTAATAAAGCCGCGGCTCATGATCAGATCTGAAATTCCCTTGACCGCCTGGAGGAGAACATCATCGGCCTTTACGAAAAGCTCCTTGAGAGGCGTAGCTGTATCACCCAAGCTCTTGAGGCGTTCATTGGGAATAACAATCAGGCTGTCGACCTGATTCTTGAGGGCCTCGATGCCCTCCATAGCCCTCTGCATTCGCGGTTCTCCCTCAAACTTGAAGGGCTTTGTCACAACAGCCACCGTTAAAGCCCCGTTTTCCCTGCTCTCACGGGCCGCAACAGGAGCAGCTCCAGTCCCTGTTCCCCCTCCCATCCCTGCCGCTATGAAAACCATATCTGATTTATCCAATGCATCTCTGATTTCGGTAATGCTTTCCTCTGCTGAAGTCCTGCCGATGTCAGGATCTGCCCCCGCTCCAAGGCCCATGGTGATGGAAGGGCCTAATTGGATCTTGTGAGAGCATAAAGATTGTTCAATATCCTGGGAGTCAGTATTTGCCACAACAAAATCAACTCCCATCAGGTTTGAACTAATCATGTTGTTAATCGCATTGCCCCCAGCTCCTCCGAGACCCAACACCTTTATCCTGGCGTTGTAGCTCCCCTTTTCTACCTCATCGATGAACTCGAATTTCATAATGTCCCCCTTTCTTGTGATTAATTAATTGTAAATCCCCAAATTCATCAAACAATATCCTTAAACCACTTTTTCATCCTTGACATAACAAGGTGAAAAATATTTGCATCCCTTATTCGAAATTTTCGCTTTCTCTTGCTTACTTTGGCGCCATAGAGGACAAGACCCACGGCCGTGGCGTACATCGGCGTGTTGACAAGGTCTGCCAGTCCTGTTATCCCCTCGGGATATCCTACTCGAGCCGGAGCATTGAATACCTGCTCTGCTATTTCGCTTACTCCTGAAAGCTCTGCAGATCCCCCTGTCACAACAACTCCCGAACCGGCCCTCTCCTGGTAGCCTGAACGGGCAAGCTCGCCGTAGATCAGGGTAAAAATCTCTTCCACCCTCGGCTCCAAGATCTCTCCTAAAATTTGCCGGGAAAGGGTCCTCGGCTTTCTTCCCCCTACGCCAGGCACTTCTATGATCTCGTCCCTGCCGATCAGAGATGAAAGCGCGCACCCATATTTTATCTTGATCTTTTCCGCATCCAACTTGGGCGTCCTCAAGCCCACAGCAATATCATAAGTCAGGTTGTCCCCGCCTAAGGCCAGAACCGAAGTGTGCTTGATAGCGCCCCTGGAAAATAGCGCCATATCGGTCGTCCCCCCGCCAAAGTCGATCAGGGCCGCTCCAATATTGCGCTCCTCCTTTGTAAGAACTGCCTCGCTCGACGCTAAAGACTCGAGCACTATATCGTAGACATCAAGTCCTGCCTTATTGGCGCATTTTATAATGTTTTGCGCGGATGTGACCGCGCCTGTCACTATATGAACCTTAGCCTCTAAGCGAACACCGGCCATCCCAAGGGGGTCCATAATGCCGTCCTGGTCATCAACTATGAACTCCTGAACAAGGGTATGTATAACCTCTCGGTCCATGGGAATGGCAACCGCGCTTGCGGCCTCAATAACCCGGTCGATATCCTTTTTGGTTACCTCCTTTTCTTTCAGGGCGATCACTCCCGGGGTGTTAAATCCCTTTATGTGACCTCCGGCTATACCGGCATAAACCGAACTTATTTCACACCCGGCCATGGTCTCTGCTTCCTCTATCGCTTCCTTAATGGAATTGACAGTATGCTCTATATTAATCACTACGCCTTTTCTTAAGCCCTCAGAAGGATGGCTTCCCATGCCGATTATCTCTACCCCATCAAGGCTAACATCTCCCACTATTGCACAGATCTTGGTAGTCCCGATATCCAGGCCTACAATTATATCCCCTGCCATTGCCTCGTTACCTCACTCCGCACATGTCGCACAGCGCATGACGAATAGAAGGGATCGTCGCGCTCTGCTCCACACGGATGTCTGTTAGCTGTTTCTGAAAGAGACCACTGCTCCATCCTCATAGTTGAGATTAATATGTGTTACGGCGTCAATCTTTCCCGACTGGTTCAGATGTTCAGCCACCTTTTTTAACCCATCCATTTTGTCGCCCAATTCGTTCCACATGAATGTGATCTCTGCTCTCAGATGATTGAAATAGAGCGATATTTCCCCATCTTTTTTGAGATGGATCTCCGAAACTTTCTCCAATGACCAGAGATCATCTTCTGACTTCAAAACAGTGATGACATGCATAGTCTTGTCCAATTGCTCCTGGGCCCTTGAGCTGTTTTTGGAAAGGCCTGTAATGATCGGAAAATCGTTGTCGTCCGTTCCAGAAACCGTCTTGAATATTTCGCCCCATCGATTCACGTAGTAAAATCGATCTGTAAGCGCTAATGCTGCGGGAACCTGCTTTTCCGCCTCAACAATAAGTGTATGGGGGAAACGCCTTTCCAATTTAACCGAGCGGATCCAGAGGTGCTCCTCCATTCTTTTCTTCAATTTGTTAAGGTTGAGACCCAACAAGCTCTGCTCAGAATTCAAGCCACACATCTCAATCAGGTCATTCCTTATCTCTTCATCAACTCCTTTTATATTAACCTGCTCAAGCTTCATATAGGGAGACGTAAGCAGATAATGGTAAATAGATAAAAAGGATAAACTCACGGCAGCTATAACGGCGACGAAAAGGAACACCTTCAAAACCCCTGAACCAATCCGTTGGATTACGCCAAATACCGCAAAAACAGCCCGCTCTCGTTTTTCCCTGAGAGATCGCTTTGTCAAAATGGCCCGCTTTTTCATGGCTCCGTTTCACCCCCGACCACTTTAATCTCGAGTTCCAATTGCACGCCAGCCGTTTTTCTGACCTCCTCCCGGGCCAAATTGATAAGGGTTAGGATATCCATTGCTGTAGCGCCGCCCTTATTGACAATGAAGTTGGCATGCTTATTTGAAATCATAGCCCCGCCTATTCTTTTTCCCTTCAATCCAGCCCGTTCGATAAGCAGACCGGCATAATCGTTGAGCGGGTTTTTGAATATAGATCCGGCGCTTGGATATTCGCGGGGTTGAGTCTCCTTTCGTTTCCTGAGGCAGCCTGCAATCTTCGCTGACACGGTTTCCGGAGTATCCCGGTCCAATCGAAAAAGGACATTGGTGATGACAACCCCTGCTTCCAAATTTAAGTCACGGTATGAAAACCTGAGTTGGGACCGATCTCTTACAGTCAGTTGCCCACGTTGGCTGACAAGCCTGATCTCCCGGACCCTGGGGCCTATCTCCTCCCCAAAGGCCCCTGCATTCATCGCTATAGCTCCCCCGACAGTGCCAGGTATACCTGCCAGAAACTCTAATCCTGATACACCTTCCTCCCGGCACCATATCAAGAGATCCACAATCGACAGGCCTGCCCCGGCTAATATATTCGAAGAATCGGATTCCTCATATTCTATATCAGCGAAGGCCCCGGCAAGGAGAATTACTACTCCTCCAATCCCTCCATCCTTGACCAGCAGATTGCTCCCCCTCCCTGCCACTAAGTAGGGTATCCCTTCGTTGACAAGGAAGGATACCACTCTCGAAAGTCCTTCCGGGTCACTTGCTTCATAGACAGCTTCAGCGTTTCCCCCAACCCGGAAGGTAGTGTGCCGGCTCATGGGAAAATCAAAACCGATTTGCCGGCCAGCTATTCGAAGCAGTTCCGTTTTCTGCCGTTCATCCATGTCTCAAGTTAGGTTGTTTAGTCTGTAGGCTATTAGGCTCCTAACAGCCTTCAGCCTTTCCCTTGCTACTTTTGGCTCCTAACTTTTCGAAAAGCCGATCACCTTCCCGATATATATTGCCGGCGCCGAGGGTCATGATTAGATCACCCGCCCGTACGAGGTCCAGGAGTGCGGGAAGGATCTCTTCTTGCGGGGCGCAAAAAACCACCTCCTTGTGCCCATGATCTTTGATGCCCTGAGCCAACCTCTCCCCGGTAATTCCCTCAATCGGATCTTCCCCAGCGGAAAAAATAGGGGACACAATAAGGATGTCCGCATCATTAAAGGAGATGACAAAACGGTCCAACAGGGCCTGAGTCCGAGTGTATCTGTGAGGCTGGAAGACCACAATCAATCGCCTTTCAGGCCAGCACTCCTTGACCGTCTTGAGTGTGGCCATGATCTCGGTGGGATGATGACCATAATCGTCCAGGAGCAAGACGTCGTTCTTTTCTCCCTTTAGCTGGAAGCGTCTTGAAAGCCCGCCCAAAGCCTTGAGCCCTTCTTTGATAACCCCGATCTCTAAGTCCAACTCGAGGCCAACGGCAGTAGCCGCCAGGGCGTTAAGGACATTATGCTCTCCCGGCATTCCCACTGTTATCCTGCCTAATGAACTGTTCCGGTATATTACTTCAAGGCTGGCGCCCCACCTATCCTTTCTTAGATCTACTCCCCTGAGATCGGCCTGGGGACTCATTCCATAGGTCAGGCATCTTTTTTTCAGACGGGGAATAATCCCCTGGATTTCCTCGTTATCAAGGCAGAGTATGGCAGTTCCATAGAAGGGGACCTTGTTTATGAAATCGATGAATGTTTGACGAATAGCTTCAATATCACCGTAATGGTCCATATGCTCGTGATCTATGTTGGTAACCACTGCAATGGTGGGGGATAAGGCGAGAAAAGAGCCGTCGCTTTCATCGGCCTCGGCAACCAGGATATCTCCCTGGCCCAATTTGGCATTGGAGCCGCCCCAGATGTCGAGTCTCCCTCCGATGACAACGGTTGGATCGAGCTGTCCGCATGTCAGAATAGAGGCCACCATGGAGGTGGTGGTTGTCTTTCCATGGGCCCCGGCTATGGCCACTCCATATTTGAGTCGCATCAGTTCAGCTAACATCTCGGCCCTTGGTATTACGGGAATATAACGGTCAGTTGCTTCTAAAATTTCAGGGTTATCATCTCCGACGGCTGAGGAATAGACCACAACATCGGCCCCCTTCACATTTTCCTTCGCGTGCCCTTTAGAAATACTCCCTCCAAGGGCTGAAAGCCTTCGCGTTACCGCAGTCTCCTTCAGATCGGATCCGCTCACCTTATAGCCCAAATTGATCAAGAGCTCGGCAATTCCACTCATACCGATGCCCCCGATCCCCACAAAATGAATATGCTTTGCCTTGCCGAATTGTTTCATGGGTTAACATGCCTGTTTTTATTTTAGATTATTTTCTTACTCATAATCTTAATCTTAATCTTAATCGAACACCCCTAAAACAGACTGTAAAAGAGTATGATTATGATTACGATTAAGATTATGGGATGCGAAGCCTGAGTAACATCTCCATTATCTGGTCCACGATAACCTCTGCCGCATTCGTCCTGCTGATTTTCCGTGCCTGTTCGCCCATCCTTTTCAGCTCTGGCCTGTTGTTCATATACTTCATTAATGCACTGGCCATACCCTCACCGTTCAGGTTCTTCTGGAGGATCATTTCCGCTCCTCCGGCTCGTACTAAACTATAGGCATTTATCTCCTGGTGATTATTCGTCGCATGGGGATATGGAATAAGGATCGAAGGCTTGCCCAATGCAGCCAATTCAAAGATGGTAGTTGCTCCTGCCCTGCCCACCACAATGTCTGCCCGGTTATAAGCTGCCCCCATATCCTTAATAAACGGAACAACATCTCCCTTAAGCCCCCTGACACGGTATTCTTCAACCACGCGCAAGTGGTCGCCTTTTCCGGTCTGGTGAATTACTTCGATCTTTTTCCCCCTGCTATTTAAGAAAATCAGGGCTTCCACAAATGCCTCGTTAATCGCCTTGGCGCCCTGACTTCCGCCCACCACCAAAACAGTAAATTCATCACCCTTTTCAGAGCGGTTCACCTGGCTCAAAAAGAGCTCACGTCGGACCGGGTTGCCGGTGAGAATCGGCCTCTTTTTATCAAAATAGGATCTGCTTTCTTCAAAAGAGATAAATATGCGATCTACAAATTTTGAGAGCAGACGGTTAGTAACCCCCGGATAGGAATTCTGCTCATGTATCGCAGTGGGTATCCCCATAAACTTTGCGGCCACGCAGAACGGTCCGGCAGAATATCCTCCAACTCCAAGGGCAAAGGACGGTGAAAATCGTCGGATAATAGATACCGATTGCAGGATGCTCCTGGGCAGTTTGATTAACACAGGCATACCCTTTTTCCATCCCCGACCCTTTACCCCTTCCACATCAATAGAGATCGCCTTAAACTCCGGTTCCATCGGAGATAAAATCTCTGATTCCAGCCTCTTACGGCCAATTACAAAAAGGACCTCCGTACTTTCAAACCTTGTTTTCAGTTCCCTTGCGACGGCTATACCCGGAAACAGATGTCCTCCTGTGCCCCCCCCTGCAATGACCAGGCGGAATCCGGACTTGATTTCCCTTCCTTGATCTTGACCAAAATTGAACATTTTTCAAAGGTCTCTCTCGATGCCGGAAATGGGTCAACCCGCAACTCGTAACCTCCAACTCGTAACCTGCAACTCCTACAAAATCTCACACTCAACTTCGCGATGAAATATTCAATAGAACCCCTATGCTCACAAGGGTTATTACGAGCGAAGAACCACCATAGCTTATGAGAGGAAGCGTTAATCCCTTTGTGGGGAGCAACCCCATGACAACTCCCATATTGATTAGCACCTGGAGGCCAATAAAGGATGTCAGGCCAATCGCCAAATAGGCGCTGTAAAGGTCCTTTGCTTTAAGTGACACTCTTATTCCCCCCATGATCAGGATGCCGAACAGAACGATAATGGCCGCCACACCCACGAGACCCAATTCTTCGCCCATGATGGAAAGCGCAAAATCGGTATGGGGTTCGGGCAGATAGAAGAGCTTCTGTTTACTATTACCTAAGCCCACCCCGAAAACACCTCCAGACCCGAAGGCCAAGAAAGAGTGTATGATTTGGAACCCGATGCCTTGAGGATCATCCCAGGGGTTCATAAAGGCTAACCATCTCTTAAGTCGATAATCAGCATGCCAGATCAGCCATATAACGAGTGGGGCGGAGAGGAGTAAAATAGAAAAGAGCTGAAATATCCTCACTCCACCCACAAAAAGCACTATCAAAACCCATCCGCCGATAATCACTGCAGTTCCGAGATCCGGCTGAAGGACGATAAGCAATATAAACGCGCCGGCAATCAGCAGATGAGGTAAGAGACCCCTGGAGAATGACTCCATGTCTGTTCCCTTCTTGGACATGGAGTAGGCCATATACACGGCCAAAGAGAACTTTACTAATTCAGAAGGCTGAAAAGAGAAGTTGCCGAGACTCATCCACCTGCAGGCGCCACCCACCTTACGTCCCAGACCGGGGATGAAGAGGAGTGCCAGGAGACAGACGCTGACAAAGAGTAAGGGATAGACAAACTTTGAATAAAGGGTGCAGGGGATATACCTTGTTAACACCATAAGGCCGATCCCGATCACACAAAACAGAGACTGCCTCTTGAGATAGAAATAGCTGTCTCCCAAACGGTGTTCGGCCAAGTTGGAACTGGCGCTATAAACAACCACGAGGCCTAAGGAGATCAGAAGGATGGCAGGAATAAGAATCATAAAATCGTACCCTGAGTCTGTCTGCTTTTTTTCAGCCATGAATAAGGCCCTCGACCGCTTCTCTGAAAACCCGGCCCCTGTGAGGATAATCAGAAAACATATCAAAGCTTGAGCACGCCGGCGCCAAAAGAACGGCATCCCCCTCTCTCGCCATGGAAAAGGCCTTAAGTACTGCTCCTTCCATATTTTCGGCCAAGGCAAATGGTATTTCATCTCTAAAAGATTCCGCTAACAGGCCCTTGGCCTCACCCAAAAAAACAGCCCCCTTTACCCTTCCACGGCCCGCCGTGACAAGGGGCGCATAATCCGCACCCTTGTGACGGCCTCCTGCTATGAGTATCAATGGCCGGTCAAAGCTTGTTACTGCCCTGACCGCCGCATCCACATTGGTGGCTTTTGAATCATTATAAAAAACTACGCTCTTTACCTCGCCCACATATTCGATCCTGTGCGGAAGGCCCTTAAATTGATTTATGGTTTTCTGGATCATCGCGGCATCAATCCCAAGCGCCATCCCTGCTAAGACAGCCCCTAAGAGATTTTCCTGGTTATGGGAGCCAGGCAGGGCAAAGGCATCTAAAGAAAAGCCCTGCCTTGTCGACGCATTCAGCCCGGCGCTAATCCTTCCACCTTCTAAAAAGGCGTGCAGCCCCTCCATTTTCTTTGATCCATAGAAAAGGAGAGAAACACCGGAAGATGGACGAACTGAAGAAAGCCTTTGGTCATCGTGATTGAGTATTAAGTACTGGCCATCGCTTTGATTCTTATAGAGCCTTAATTTCGATTGGATATAGGCCTCATAGTCAGGATACCGGTCTAAATGATCGGGAGATATGTTCAGGATTATGGAGATATAAGGAGAGAAGGTATGGATAGTATCCAATTGAAAACTGCTTACCTCCAATACAAGATAGTCGGCCTTCTGCTCACCCGCGGCATAGGCTATGAGAGGCGTTCCGATATTCCCCCCAACAAAGACATTGAACCCGGCATTTTCAAGCATACGGCCCAAAAAGGTTGTGACAGTGCTCTTCCCATTGGTGCCGGTTACCGCAATTATGGGGGTATCAATAAAACGGCTGGCCAACTCTAATTCGCCCACCACTGGAATCTCTTTTTCGGATGCGGATTTAATGAGCGCCATATCATGGGGCACTCCCGGGCTCAGGATTATAGTATCAGCATTTAAAAAGGTCTTTTTCTTATGCCCTCCAAGCTCTATTGTAGCCCCCAATTCCAGAAGTTCTCTTAATATGTCAGGATCGAGTTCCGATTCCTTTTTCCTTTCGGTTACCATTACATCGGCTCCCTGTCCTGCCAACCATCGAGCAGTCCAGAGCCCTGATGTCCCGAGACCAACAACCAGCACCTTCGATTTTGGTCCCACCGATAGGCGAGACAGGGGGATTGGATTTTGTGTATTTGTCATTCTGCTTACCTTACTTTGAGAGTGCTGATAGAAAGTAGGGCCAATATGATAGCAATAATCCAGAAGCGAACAATCACCTTTGGCTCAGGCCATCCCTTCAATTCAAAGTGATGGTGGATAGGGGCCATCCGGAAAATTCTCTGCCCCCCTGTCAATTTGAAGTATGCCACCTGAAAGATGACAGAGAGCGCCTCAAAGACAAACAGCCCTCCCACGAGGATCAGCACCAACTCCTGTTTCGTGATAACGGCAACAGTGCCCAAGACAGCGCCCAATGGGAGGGATCCCACATCACCCATAAAAATTTCGGCAGGGTAAGTATTGTACCAGAGAAACCCGAGACCGGCGCCTACCACTGCCCCGCAGAGCACTGAGATTTCGCCTGAACCTGGAAGGTAGGGAATCTGAAGATATGAAGCGATCTTTATATGTCCTGCGAGATAGGCAAAAACCAAGTAGCTGGCAAAGGCCACAATAAGAGGGCTTATAGCGAGCCCATCCAGCCCGTCTGTCAAATTGACCGCATTGGAGGTCCCGACTATAATGAATGCCGCAAAGGGGATATAGCCCCAACCGAGATCCGGCGACACATTCTTAAAAAAGGGAATATTGAGGTATGAATCAAAACCCGCATAGAAATAGAGTGCTAAACCTGCAACGAGGGCGCCTGATATCTGAAGTGAAAACTTGGAAGCAACGCTCAGACCCTTGCTGT
Source organism: Deltaproteobacteria bacterium (assembly GCA_029932035.1). Taxonomy (GTDB): domain Bacteria; phylum Desulfobacterota; class DSM-4660; order Desulfatiglandales; family Desulfatiglandaceae; genus Desulfacyla. The sequence goes on from JAOZQV010000001.1 coordinate 32,579, forward strand.
TTTCCCTCCTTATTTTCAGATAGTCATCGGCAAAGCCAATACCCCCAAAGAAAAGGATGATAAACATAACGAGCCAGATATAAATATTAATCGGTTCGGCCCAGAGGAGGGTAGCGAAAATAATCGCAGGTAGAATCAGGCATCCACCCATGGTGGGGGTCCCCGCCTTAGATTTATGACTGGGGGGGCCATCGTCCCGGATCTGTTCCTCCACCTGCATAGCGCCAAGTTTCTTGATTGCCCAACCACCAAAAATAAAGCAGACCATTAGGGCGGTCAGGCTGGCGAGGATGGTCCTGAACGTAATGTACCTGAAGACATTCAGCCATGACAGGTCTGTATGAAATAGGTAGATCAGTCTGTAAAGCATCTGTGGAGAACTCTCTAAGAAGGTTGTTTAGGCTGTAGACTATTAGGCTATTAGGCTCCTAACAGCCTTCAGTTTTTCCCTTGCTTCCGTAAGTGCTTAGAGTTGATGTTTGTTTTTTATTCGATGTCGGAGTCTTCGCTTACCTCGACGTTCATTTTGCGTCCCGTTCCTCTTCCCCTTAGGCGGTGACGGCCGTCACCACATTCAGAAACTTTTCTATCCCAAAAGGCTTGAAAAGATGACTCTCAACGTGCGGAAGTCCTTTGTCTAAAAGCCTTTGATCCGCGGGATTGCCTGTCATGATAATGATCTTCTCGTCTCGACCGGTCTTCTTCATCCGTTTCAACATTGCAACACCATCTAGCCTGGGCATATTGATGTCGGTAACGACCAGATCAAAATGGTCTTCTTCCAATTTGTCTAATGATTCCTGACCGTCGCTTGCTAAGCTCACATCAAAACCCTTGTTCATCAGTACCTCGGATAACAGAAACCTGATCCCGCTCTCATCATCCACCACCAATATCTTCTTTGCTCTTTCCATTTCAGAACTTGCTCCTATGATGATCAGTCAATCCTCATCCGCCCTGTTTCTGGCAGGCAGTGCCCACCCTGCAAAACTACACCCTGCTTAATGTCTCTATGCCTCTGCTCTCTGCGCTCTGCGCCGCAGCCCCTCAACCACCTTTTCGAGCCCCATTTTTCGTGAGCCCTTTAGAAAAACTAAATCTCCTTCTCTCATAATATCTACTATCTCTTTCACCATTTCATCATGGGTCTCCATAACCTTTAGGCGATTAGAGGGTATGCCTGCAATCTGAGCGCTGTTGATCATCTCCCGGGCATGTTCTCCCATGGCAAAAAAGGAGCAGGCCCCTGCCTCTGCAACCTTTTGGCCGGCCTCCCTATGGGCATTGACCGTGGAATCTCCCAATTCCAGCATCTCACCCAGACCCACGATTAGCCTCCCCTTCTTATTCACTATGGAGATGACAGCATCGAGAGCAGCGCATAGGGAAGAGGGGTTGGAATTATATGTATCGTCAACAAGAATAATCCCCTCAGCGATGGAGGCCACCTCGAACCGACCCTTAATCCCCAAAAACATCCCTAACCCCTCTCTGATATTTTCGGAGGGTTCTTTGAGGCTAAAGCCCACTGCGGCTGCGGCCAAGGCGTTTTGCAGATTGTGGAGACCGGGGACCTTTATTTGTACCGGCCAGCAGTTGTCCCGATATAAGAGATCGAAGCGGATCCCTTCCGGCCCGTCATTGTTGATATTGGCCGCCCTGACATCATTTCCTTGCCCGATACCAAAGGTCATTTTCTGTTTCAAAAATGCTGAGGCCCTCTTCATCAGGGGCCCATCATCGCCATTCAGAATCATCAGGCCCCTTAACGAGATCTTCTCAATAAGCTCTGTCTTTGCCTTTGCCACCCCATCGAGATCTGATAACCCTTCAAGATGTGCCATGCCCACGTTGAGGATCACTCCCACGTCCGGATCTGCTATTTCAGTCAACCGCGCGATTTCACCGGGCCTGTTCATCCCCATTTCCAGTACGGCCCTTTTATAATCCTTCTTGAGTTTCAACAGAGTGAGAGGCAACCCGATAAGATTATTAAAATTCCCTTGATTCTTTAATGTCAGGTTGCCAATCTTGAGAATAGCGGCCACCATCTCCTTTGTGGTAGTCTTGCCTGAACTCCCTGTGATGGCCACCACCTTGAGATCGTACCTGCGGCGCCACCATGCGGCCAGATCGCCAAGGGCCTCTAATGTGTCATCAACAGAAATAACAACAGGATTTCGGGATGAGAGCGTATCGGAATTAATATCTTTAACTGCATATTCCAGCCTTACCGAGTCATTTTGAGCAACAATTCCCGCTGCGCCTTGCTCAATGGCCTTGGGGACGAAGTCATGCCCATCATATCGTTCCCCCCTCAGCGCCCAAAACAGGTCCCCATGTCCTGTGGTTCTCGAATCCGTACTAATTCCGGCTAAAACGGTTTCCTGATCGCCTGAAATCAGGGTCCCATTTATCGGGCTGAGGATCTCTTTGGCTCTTATTTTGCCCCAACCTGCCGGCATATTTACCCCTTAACTGGCTGCCCGGGCCGCCACCACTCGATCATCGAAAGCTTTTTTCTCTTTGCCAATGATCTGGTATGTTTCGTGACCTTTCCCCGCAATCAGGACCAGATCCCCGTTGTTGGCCATCTTAACCGCCCTTTGAATTGCGTTTTCACGATCCAGATCAAGAATATAATCCTTGGAGCCCGACTCAATCACGCCCTCCTCGATCTGAGCCGCAATTGCCCCTGGATCTTCGGTGCGGGGATTGTCTGAGGTAATAAAGACCATATCGCTCTGCCGCCCCGCCACACGACCCATTGATCTTCTTTTTCCTTTGTCTCTGTCTCCTCCACATCCAAAGACCGTAAGCACACGCCCCTCTGTCAACAACCTTACTGCGCTTAGGGCCTTTAAAAGGGCGTCCGGGGTATGCGCATAATCTACAACAAGGGCTAATGCGCGTTTATTCCTGACCTGTTCCAGACGACCTGGCACCCCTTTTGGCAGTCTCAGGCCGGAACATATGGATTTGAGGTCAATGCCCATAGAAAGCGCCCCTGCCGCGGCAGCCATTATGTTGTATATATCGAACTCCCCTATGAGTGCAGATCCGATTTCCGCTTCACCTTTAGGGGTTATGAGTTTGGCCGTTAGACCTTCCCTGCTAACGTTGACCTCCTCCGCCCTTACATCACACTTTTTCCCCATGCCATATGTCATGACCTGGGCGTCTGTCAGTTTGATCAGTTCTTTTCCCCTTGGATCATCAGCATTAATCACCGCCTTCGCCGGATCCCCAGCCCCTTGCTGAGCTAAAGGCTTGAAAAGAAGGGTTTTTGCCTCAAAATAGGCCTCCATGGATCTGTGGTAATCGAGATGATCCCTGGAAATGTTGGTGAAGATGGCCACACGAAAAGGACATCCTCTGACTCTTCCCTGATCTAAAGAATGGGAAGAGACCTCCATTACTACATCGCTGACAGCGCTATCGGCCATCTCGCGTAAAATATGCATCAGATCCAAGGATTCGGGCGTAGTTACCGGGGCTTCCCTGACATAACCTGAAAATCGGTAATTAATAGTCCCTATCACACCTGGCTTTCTCCCGGCTGCAAGAAGAATCGATTCAAGGATGTAGGCAGTGGTGGTCTTCCCATTAGTCCCTGTGATACCTATCAAATTCATCAGTTTGAAAGGACTATCAAAAAACCTGACAGCAAGTCGCGATAACGCTTCACGGGAGTCCGGGACCTGAATCATGGCGACCCCGTTTTCGCTTGGAAAAGCGCTGGGACGTAGGGGCAATTCCAAAACCACCGCTAAGGCGCCTTTCGAAATCGCGTCCTCGATAAAATGATGGCCATCCTGTGCATGGCCTTTCAAGGCAACGAACAGGGCGCCGGGCCCTATTGCACGGGAATCATAGGCGATATTTGTTATCTCCAAATCAGGGTCGCCCTGGAAATCTACTATTTCCATGCCATCTATAAGCTGCTTTAACCGCATACTTGTTTTTAGGATCACTATTTAAGAATCGTTCTTGGATTCATAATCTTAATCGTAATCGTAATCTTAATCATTTTGAGTTTAAACAGATTATGATTAAGATTACGATTAGGATTAGGAAATATGGTGTTCTCATTCAATTTATCCTATCCCGGTGGGTTGAAGCTAACGCTTACACTATTAACAGCATTCAGTGGCGATCCGGCCTCCGGCTTTTGTTTTACGGCTAATCCAGAACCTTTTAAACTTACCTTCAGGCCCAAAGCCCTTCCCCTCTTCAGGACCTCTCTCATACCCATACCCCTAAAATCGGGCAACAGCCCCAGCCTAAGTTCACCTGCAATCTTATTCACTTCCTCCGATTTCGCGCTGTTACCGGAATCTTTAGGCGTATCTGAGACTAACGCCTTTGCTTTGGCCTCAGCCACTGCGAGCAAGTCCGGCTGAGGATTAACTTTGAGGTGATTAAGAGACCAGGATCCCACATCTCTGAAGACAGGCCCCGCAACCAATCCCCCATATGCAACGCCCTTTGGTTCATCGATCAGCGCCAAAATCACTAATTTCGGCCTTTCTACAGGGACAAAACCCACGAAAATTGCGACGTATTTGCTATTGGAGTACCTCTTTGTCTTCGGATCAACCTTTTGCGAGGTTCCAGTCTTTCCCGCAACCCTAAATCCACGGATGGCGGCCTTTGGCGCCGTGCCCTCGCTGCCTACGACACCTTCAAGTACTTCAACCACTCTCTTTGCTGTCCGGGTTGAGATAACCCTTCGCACCACCTTAGGGCAAGTTTCTTTAACCACGCCTCCCGATTCGTCGACTATTTTCTTAACAACATAAGGACGCATCAGTTTCCCTCCATTTGCAATTGCCGCCATGGCCATTGTCAGTTGTAAAGATGTGGCGGTCATCCCCTGTCCAAAAAAGAGCGTTGCCCGGTCGATGGTTCTTGCCTTTTCTGCCTCTCTGATAAACCCTTTTCTTTCTCCCAACAGGTCAACACCTGTTTTGCTGCTAAATCCAAAATTCTTTAAGTAGTCGCTAAATTTTGCATATCCCAGTTTTTGACCAATCTTTATGGCTCCGATATTGCTGGAATGTACGATGATATCCGAAACACTCAATTTGCCATACTTGTGAGTATCGTGGACCACGCGCCCACCGACCTTATATGCCCCCTCTTCACAATGGAATTGGGAAAGAGGCGTTACCACTGATTCCTCTAAAGATGCTGCCAAAAGAAACGCCTTCAGGGTAGAGCCTGGCTCGAAACAGTCGGTAACGATCCGGTTTCTCCATTGATCTGGTCTGTATTTCGAAAAGGCATTGGGGTTAAATTCCGGAACCACGGCCATGGCCAAGATCTCACCAGTCTCCGGATTTACGACAATGCAGTGCCCCCCCCTGGCTCTTGTTTTCTTTACTGCGATTTTGAGGGCCTGCTGGGCCTTGTACTGAATCTCTTTGTCGATTGTGAGGATCAGGTGGTGCATCCCCCGGCCTGAACGGTCTGTCCTGTTAATGGAGAAGGACCGGCCCAATGCATCCCGCATTCGGATAAGTCTGTGTTGTGGGCCTTTCAAGGAGTCGTCATATCTCTTTTCAAGCCCTTCAAGTCCCTGATTATCAGCGCCGGAAAAACCGATCAGATGCGCAGCAATTTCCCGGCAGGGATAGTACCGCCTGGTTTCGGTAGTCACACCGATCCCATCCATTTTCAGATCTGACATCTGTTGAGTCAGGATTGGGGAAATCCTCCTTTTTATCCAAACAAAAGAACGATCACGTCTCAGGAGTTTAAGTATCCTGGTCTTTTTTTCACCCAAGATCCTGGACAACTGTCTCGCTGTTTTCTTTTTTTCCTTAATCTGTTTTGGATGGGCAAAAACAGACCCCACCTGCACACTGAGAGCTAACTCATTCCCTTCCCGGTCATAAATGGTTCCGCGTTCGGGAGGGAGTTTGGTTGTCCCGATTATACCGTTTTCAGCAGTGCCTCGCAGATAATCTCTTTCTATGACCTGGAGCTGGTAGGCCCTGGCAAGGATTGCCCCGAAACCGAGCAAGAAAAAGGTGGTTACCGCATAAATACGGAACCGAATCCATTTCTTTTCCTTAACCTTCATGGCAACATGACAATCTGTTCGGGAGTGGGTTGTCTCAGTCCCAGATCCTTAACGGCTTTGGACTCCAAATTTTGAGGCGATTTCAAGAGAGCTAATTCCAATCTCAGTTTCCGATTTATCTCTTGAAGCCTCATCTCTTCTTTTTTTAATTGACTGAGGTCATAACCGATCTGAGTTTTTTCAAAATTTGACCATACGTAGCTGATGCCGCTTCCCATGAAGAAAAATAACATCAGGATAATCAAAAGAACTTGCCTTCTCGTGAAACGAGACCTGCGCTCTTTAAACCGGGAATTCTTGACCCGAATACCTGTCTTAGCATTGCGGGACACCATCATTCTTGACAACTTCTCTGGCC